>JADGQN010000452.1 GCA_017881765.1 Syntrophobacterales bacterium
TCGGCAAATGCTACGTCCCCGGTGGGCTGATGTAGAACCATGCCGGTCTCTGGTTCTCGCCCGGCTGTCTCTCACAGATGTCTCCGGGGTGTCCTGGCGTGCACCACCCTCCGCTCCTCGTATGGGCGGTGTTCGCACAGCCGCTCATCGCGAAGAGGCTTGAGACCAACAACAGGGCAAGAAGCAGGACATAAAACGAAACGTAAGATTTGTATTGATTCATCGGCCTCCTCCGCCCTTATGACGGGCTTCATGCACTAAAACTAAGTCCTTTTGACACAGGTTCAAGGTAAGGAAGAAAAGGCCGGGGTGAAATGAAAGTGAAATTGCTATTATGAGGACTGAAGCGGATCAAGGGGTTGTCGGAATTTACGAAATAAAGGTAGTGGGAGATTTGGCGAAAGTAGAGGGGTGACGTTACTCAGCTTCTCTGATTCCTGCAACTCTTGGAGTGAAACATTTGCGTGGGGCTTCTTCTGATAAAGGTCGTGCCGCACGCGCAGACTGTTTCGCCGTAGGTACGTCCCTTCACCCGATCGATATTGATATTGAGGTGTCTCAGACAGTCCCTGCAGTAGCCCAGCTCATTCTCCTCGTCTACATCATTGCCGCATCTGGAACAGACGAGATAGCCCCATCGCTTCGGGTGATCGACATATATCCTGTTGCCGCATGCCCAGCACTTGTACACCCGGATGTCGGAATGGCTGTCATCAACCATATGGCCAAGACCGCATTTGTTGCATATCATGAGGTTCCTCCTTTCCGGTTGCTTTCCCGTGTCGGACGCATACAGATCGCCGACCAGGACCCTAGTGGGTATTCCGTTGCATTCCTCAGCCATAAATAAATTGTACTCTTGATTTTATAATGCTGCAATAGATTTAAGTCAATGCGACTGCGCAACTGTTGTCCGATACACGCTCGAAATCCCGGGCACGAACCGCCCGCTCCAGAGCCACTTCTGTTCTAGAGTCCCTTATTTAGCTTCTTCGGCACTATAGTGCTTATTTCAGCCGCATGCTCGTGAATGATTTCGATATAATTAAGGGTCGTTTGCAGATTCTCGCGCAGTCTCTTGGCGAATCCTCCAAGCGGGACTATCTTATTGATGATCTCATCTCTGAAATGCTGCAAGATCACTCTCTCCTGCTCCAGTAACAGGCTAACCAACTCGGCAACTTCGGAGCAAAACAGAATCTCATCCTCACTGAATCTTTTTCCCTGAACCGCGTCAATAGCAATGACCCCGACGGCCTGCCCATCTTCTTCGACAAAAAGCGGAACGTAAAGAATTTCCGCTACATGTTTTTTCTCAACCATGCCCTTAAAATAAGCGGTCCGGCAATCGTTGCCGGGATCTTTGATCAACAACATTCCTCTATTTTCCACCGCCGCTTTCAGGTCCGGATGAATCTCAAGCCGCTCCTTCTTGGCGAAATCAGACTGATACTCTGACAGAGGAACGCCCGCTATGATCTCGCACACCTCTTCCGTCGTCTCGTCGGTCTCGTCGCGGGCAACCTTGAAGATCACGCATCGCTCCACGCCAAGGATCTCGGCAAGCTCCTCAATGATGTTTTGCTTAATGCGCTCCGAGGGATTGGCAAGGCCATTTCGCAGGCCAAGAATCATTGCTTTGGTTATTCGTAAGAAGGCCTTTCGTTCAATCACGTTTCCCATCCTTTTTTCGGATCAACTTCTTTTCCAAATATAAGCATATGCAGGAACAATGCCAAGGGGTGGAAGGCGGCTATTTTTCCGCATTACTTGATGGCGCCCATCTCCTTCAGGTACTTCTCAGCACCCGGGTGAAACGGCACGAGTATGGTCTTGGTCGCATTCTCCAGTGTCAGGCCGCGCGCATCCTGGTGGATCTGGTAATATTCCTCCCTGTGGTCGAAAAGTGTCTTAAGAAAGTTGTATACAAGATCGTTGCTCACACCGGAGTGGGTCCAGACTGCGCTTGTCCAGCCCAGGATTGGCGTGTCCTGCTCGAGCCCCTTATAGGATTTTGCTTTGACCATGTTCTGGTAATGACCCGGATGGTCCGCAATGATCTTCTTGGCAATCTTATCATCCACGGGTACGATGCGCGCATTGAACCTGGTGGCGAGCTCAAGATAGGAGGGCATAGGATATCCGCCGGCAAGGAAGCCGCCGTCGAGTGAGCCGTCCTGGATCCCTTCTACGGTCTCCTTGTACACGTAATAGAAGGGTTTGAAATCCTTCTTGGTCACGCCGTAGGAATCGAGAATGAGATGGCCGAGGTTGGCGGGTGAGCTGCCTGGGCCTCCCATACCGATCCGTTTGCCTTTAATGTCCGCATAGGATTTTATGGGAGAATTGGTGGGCACTGCGAGATAAAGGTCAACGACGTGGTTGAAGATCACCGCGCGGAGTTGGCTTAAAGCTCTGCCTTTATATTCCGCTTCCCCTTTGTAAGCGTTCCATCCGTCAGGGGTTCCGAAGGCGGCCAGCATATCCTTCTTCTGACCATACGCGATCTGCAGGCGCCTGACCATGTCCAACGTGCCAGTGGTGGCTTCGTGCACGAATCTGACGTTTCCCGGCATGTACCTGTTGACCGTGTTGACCATGCCTGCGACGGTTACGTAGGAAAGCCCTCCGGCTGCAGGACTGGCGAAGCCGACAAGCTGCTGCTCGGCGGCAGGCGCGGGCACGGCACAAACAAATATCAGGAACAGCGCTACCGGTACGATGGAACGAAAATCCCTCCTTCTCATAGCTTCCTCCCAATGTTTAGATTCTCAATTATCAAAATAGAGCCGCCAAATGTCAACATAAATTCAAGGACGGGGAGTGAGGTCTCAGTTTCAGGACCGCTGTTCGATTGGTTTGGTTGGTTACAGCAAAATAGTCTGTTGGTCCAATCGGTAGATTTCTCACAGCGCTGAAGCTGTGAGAAATCTCTTTTTTCGTCAGCCCGGCGAAAACCGGAGTCCGGAAATCCTCGTAATCCCTGGATTCCGGCGTACGCCGGAATGACACATGAAGGGCCTTGATCAATTTGTTCATAGCTGCGGCTGCTGCGGGGAGGTTCGAGGAAAAGTTTTCTCTGCCACCCTGCAAAAAACGGCTAGCCGGATCAACAGTCGTCACCCCGGAGACATCCGGGGTCCAGGAATATTTGTGTAGCTATGATGAATTTCAAGCGTGGGTACCCGGAAGAGGGTGCCCGGCCCAAACACGGGTCTATGAATGAAGGCAACCTGGTCCTAGGAGCCTGTCGAAGAATTAGGCTCATACCTGGTACTGAAAACAAGCATGATGGGTTACGTTCCAAACATCCGATGCGTTGACCGTCTCCGAATCGGGCACGTTCCTGACATGAGGTGACACGCAAGGTTTGCCGGCATCTCTTCGTAGACTTTTCTTCCCTTTATGCCGTTGCCTGAGCAAGCCTCCATCGATGCAGCTTCAAAAGGTTATGAGTCAAACAGATGAGTTGCCATTCTCCTTTGACGTTGTCGAGACCGCGGAGAAGGAACCGCCGGAAGCCTCGCGCTTCTTTGATCTGGCCGAAGACCGGTTCCACGGTCTCTTTTCTCTTCGCGTAAGCCTTCTTCCCCTTTTTCGTTCGCAGGAGTCTTTCCATCCTTTCCTTGACGGAGAGATGCTTCGGGATTCTTCCGCGGGGAGATGCAGGTTTTGCATCAGTGTGTTGTCTGTTTCCGGGAGGGATAAGCGGGTGTATGCCTTTTTCCAGTGCATGGGCGACACTCTCTTCACTGTAGTAGCCTGCGTCCGCGCTCAGTTCCTTCGGTATGGCATCGCAGTTTTTCTCCATCTCGGCGATCATCGGCTCAAGCTGTTTTTTGTCGTTCGACTGGATGGTCAC
>JADGQN010000453.1 GCA_017881765.1 Syntrophobacterales bacterium
CAAGGCGACCAGGAGGATAGCGACGGAGGCGTACTATTAGTACGTCGGAGTCGTGCCGACGCAGGCAACGAAGCTATATGAATGAAGGCAACTTGGTATTAGGCAGTCTGCGCGCTCAAACCTTGCTCTCTCTGAGAACGCTGACGGTCCTCCCGTTGGCTGCTTCGGCCGTGCGGGAAGATGTTTTTCCTCTGTGCCTCCTCACAGTACCAGAAACCTGCCCAGAGATTCTTGCTCCGGTAGTAGTTCTGAGCCACACAGCTCGCGAGGCACATGCTCTTCATCAAGCAATCACTGCAGACGCCTTCGAACCTATGCGGCAAGCCCTCTCGCAGCTCATTGAGCACGGATGAGTCACGCCAGACGTCTTCCAACCGGTCCTTGGACGCATGGCCAAAAACAAGCTCCGGAACGGTCTCGCCGATCCCGCAGAGCGCGTAAGAACCATTAGCCAGCACACCCAGAATCCCCAGGATGCCGCAGACACCGCAGCCCTGCTGATCACCGAACATCTTGCTCATCGGCTTAAACGCCGCGGGATGGCTATAATACAGACGCAGCTTGGTTGAGGAAGAGAGCGTGCTTTCAACCCACGCACCGAGTTCCACCAGCTCGTCGATAGCCAGGGCCTCTCCCTGCTCATGCATCTTTTCTCCTCGTGCGGTGGGTTGTACGAGATTGAACTTGACAGAGCCCGCGCCCACCGATTCCGCAAGGCGCACGACGGCATCCATCTGGTCTCGGTTGCGACGTACGATGCTCATGATCACCTGGGGTCTGAAGCCCACAGACACAAGGTTTCTGATGCCCTGGAGTGCCGCTTCAAACGAGCCGTCAACACCCCGCATCCACTCGTGGGTCTCAGCATTCGCCCCGTCGATGCTGACAGAGATGAATGGGTTCTTACAGGACTTTATTTCCTGAGCCAACTCGGGCGTGCACAAGACTCCGTTCGTTTCTACGGTAAGGCCCAAATCTTCCCTTCGCACAATGCCGAGCAGTTCCCGTATGTGCGGGTGCAGGAGGGGCTCACCACCGGTCAGCTTCACGCCGGTAAGGCCAAGAAGTTTCGCCTGCCGAATTATCGACTCAAAGAGCTCCACAGGGAGTGCCGGGTAGCTCTTCCCGCCCCCCTGGAACTTAGGCGCTATCCAGCAGTGGCGACAGGCGAGGTTGCAGCCCTCGGTGAGGTAGAAGTAAATGCAGTTGAGGCGGTAGGAAGGATCACTTCGTTT
The DNA here is from genome assembly GCA_017881765.1 of Syntrophobacterales bacterium. GTDB lineage: Bacteria > Desulfobacterota > Syntrophorhabdia > Syntrophorhabdales > WCHB1-27 > JADGQN01. Next base: position 1,236 of record JADGQN010000453.1, read on the forward strand.
GAGGACCGGGAGCTGCGCTCCCTCAAGGACCGCTTCGCTTGAGGACTGGCCTTCGGCCTTGAGGTAGACTTCGTTTGATGTAATGGACATTAACCTTTCCCCCTTAATGAATTGACTAACCCATGGAGTTTTCTATCAATCACTTCAGCATTCATTCGTATCTCATCCGCTTCACGTTCCCCCATCAGCTTTCGACGTTTGAATATTTCAGTCAAGGTGAGCACTTCAAATAGTGAACCTTCCGCTACGTAAAGGAACTGAATAAATTCTTTCTTGTGTTGTCTTCCCCTACCCTCTGCTATATTTTGAGGGACGCTGCAAACCGCCGCTTCCATTTGCCCTATGACCCTAAAATACCGATTCTGCGGAAAGGCCTCCATAAGCCCGATTATAAGATCAGCAAGATCAACGGATAACTTCCAAACTTCCAGCTTCTCAAAAGGAAAGGAGAAATTCTTGTTGTCCGTACCGAGACTCATCCTCTCGCCTCAAGCCGGCTCTGCCGGCGGTCCTCAAGCTGCTGAAAGCAGCGGTCCTCAAGGCCATTCAGGGCCGGTCCTCAAGCCGACACAGTCGGCAGTCACTACGCACAGCACGCGCAGTTGGTGGCCGCTGGCAGCCTCCCCCCCTCTTCCAGAAACTTCCTGAGACAGGCGTCCGGGGCGGGATGGTAGGCGCTGCCCGTAATGGTATAGGCTAAGGCAGGGCAACTGCCCGTGCAGTAGGTCATATACTCGCACCCCGAGCAGAACTCAAAACTGGAGAGGGGAATAGCGCGGCGCTCTCTCAATCTATTCAGCTCCGGATGGTTTCGCCAGATCTCCCTGAGATCGTCCTGGTTTATGCGGCCCAGTACCATGTGGGGCATCTGGGCGCAGGGAGTGATAGCCCCGTCCGCGCGCACAGCGATCTGGTTCATGGGACCACCACAGCCGACGAGAAAACCACGGCCCGCCATCTCTCGTCCTTCCTTACGGGCCTGCTCCATTTCCAGCCATCCCCTGCCCTCGGCGAGCGGGCCGGCTGCCGCACTGATACGACCGTTGTATCTGGCACTCAATTCGAGCAGCGTTTCCATGGCAAGGCAGCGCTCCTCGGCGGTGAGCTGGACTATTTCCGCATTCTTCCGGCAGAGGCCGAGGTGGGAGGCTGAATTGGTCGAAAAACCCGACAAGCCTACCTCTTCGAGCAGGAGTCGTGATACGTCTTCGAGGTCGTGCACGTTCTTGCGATGGATTGTCACCCGTACCGTGACCGGCAGGTTATAACGCTGAAGGTGCTTTATCCCGTTCATGGCCTTCCGGAAACTGCCCCTGCCCCGGCACGCGTCATGGGTTATCGGCACCGAGCCGTCGATGGAGACCTGCACACTGTCACACCGTCTCGTAGAGGCAATGAAGGCGGCCATCTCGTCAGTGATTAACGTGCCGTTACTCAGGATCTTGAAGCGCATCCGATTCCGGACGATGCCTCCGATGATCTCCTTCAGGTCTTCCCGGATAAAAGGCTCACCGCCGCAGAGTGTCACATCCATGACAGCGCAGCGACCCAGTTCCTCGAAAAAGGTGAGCCATTCCTCCGTCGGAAGATCTTTGCCAACGTCACCGGCGCTGCTGAAATGGCTGCAGTATTTGCAGCGCAGATTGCACCGGTCGGTTATGTCAATATCCATCGTTTTCGGGGTCTTCATGAGCTGCATAACTTACCTCCATGAAATGCGACCGCTGGGCTTGGGCCTTGCTGCACGGCGGACAGAATGCCTTATTGCAATCCGCATACCAGGGAAGGGCCGCTGTCGGAAGTGGCACGGCATGTGCAGCAACAGAGCGTGGGGCAAGGATTATGAAGACGTGGCTCTCCTATGTTAAACAAGGGTTTGCCAGGAAGATCCCGGCTGATGCCATCTCAGGTATGGATCAACTGCCGAGCGATATCCGGAGGAACCTCAAGCATATCTACCCCTTTGTCCTTGGCCACTGGCGAGAAGGCACCCTCGGGGCAACGCTGATTTTTATGGGTACGGCGCTCAGTTTCCCGCAACCTCTTATTTCCAGGTACTTCGTTGATACCGTCATCATGGGGCGGCGACTCAACCTCCTGGCCGGGGTTGTTATCCTCATGGTCGCCATTTCGGCATGCTCAACACTCTGTGGCCTCCTGCAGCAGTTCTATGTTGCCCGCTTCGAGCAGCGACATCCAGGAGAGCCTGCTCGGCCACGTGCTGCGTCTTCCTAAGACTTTTTTTGACAGCAAGGAGACGGGGGGTACCTCATGTCGCGGGTATCCTCCGACGTGGGTGGCTTCCAGTGGTTCTTCTCCGGCACCATCGTGCACATTGTCACCAACGTGCTCAGGTTCGTGGGCGGGGTTTGGTTTTTTGGTCTGGCTGGAATGGAGACTCGCCCTGGCAGCCATCATCGTCCTGCCGGGACTCGTCTTTATGATCCGCTATTTTTCGGGTAGATTGCGTGTCATGAGCCATTGGCTCATGGAACAACACGCCCAGGTTCTCAGTCGATTTCAGGAATGTCTGTCGTCGGTGCCGCTCATCAAGGCCTTCTCGACAGAGGAACGGGAGGTCTCCACCGTCATTTCGGGCGTGCGAAAAATCGTCAACCTCTC
>JADGQN010000454.1 GCA_017881765.1 Syntrophobacterales bacterium
GCCGATTGGGTCAAGGCCGGTTATCCGGTTGAGCGTTAAGAAACAGAATCGTAGAATAAGCACGGGGGCACTCGGAGATCATCCGGGTGCCCGTACCCCTACTTGACCCCCGCCGGCCGCATTTTCAGATCGCGCGTCAACGTCTCCTTCGGCCGCACTTCCACCGTTTCCACAGATCATCAGTTTGTTGCCTGACTTCATAGCCAGTCCGATCAAGCCTGCTGCCTGTCCGATCGCGCTTATCAGCGCGCTGTCCCTCAACACTTGCTGGAGGTTGTTGATCGTCTCTTCGATCTTGTCCCTTATGGGATGCGCGTGCATAGCTGTGTCTGGAACAAGACAGGCTACCGCCCTTGGCCTTCTGCTGTTCATAACGGATAGTCCATAACTGGAAGACGCGCCCAAATCATTGAGACAAATGTACTGATACTTCCGCACCACGCCTCTGAAATGAAGCCCCGCCCGTTACGCGAACATTTTTGAGACAGGGGCCTTCCAGGGCATGATATGCAAGACAGCAAAATTCAGGCCAAACTACTCGGCTGCGGCAAAATGGCTTGATCGCCCGTCCCACGTGCGGTTTTGGCAGAGTCTGGGGTGACTCAGCTGATGATTGTATAGATGTTGTTATGACAGGCTACGGAAGAATTTTCCTAGATCAGTTCTTCGTTCTTCGTTCCTCGTGCTTCGTTTAAAGGGACCAGACAGACGAGATAGACTAAATAGACCAGATCAGTTCTTCGTTCCTCGTGCTTCGTTCTTGGTTCAAAGAGACTAGACAGACCAGATAGACTAAATAGACCAGATGGACCAGTTATTTCGCTACGAGGATGACCAGCGAGCGGGCGGTGAGCATGTAGCGATCCCGGGGTTTGAGCACCTTTTCTTCTCCAGGCAGGTTGATATCGTGGGGGGAGCGCTTTGACGTGTCTACCGCGACGTGCCAGCCTTTGCCGTTTCTCGCTGAGGGCACTTCAAATCTTCTGTCCATGAAATCGGCATGAAGCATCAGGTAGAGGTCCTCCTCACCGAAGATCATACAGGCGAGACTCCGGCTCTCAGGACCCCAGTCCGGATTCCCTTCGTCCCAGTTGCACCAGGCAATATCCTGGTCCGTATAGAATTTGACCTCCCTCAGCGCAGCGTGCCGGTTACGGAAACGGATCATCTCGCTGGTAAAACGGAAGACGTCCTTATTCTTTTTGAGAAGCTCCCAATTGTGCCACGAGACCTCATTATCCTGACAAAAGGCATTATTGTTGCCCTGTTGGGAGCGGCGAAATTCGTCCCCTCCGAGAAAGAGCGGCACTCCCCTGGCAATAAAGAGCGTTGCGATCATGTTTTTAATCTGCCGGAGCCTCACACGCTCGATATCGGGATCGTTGGTCGGCCCCTCTACACCGTGATTGTAACTGTAATCGGCGTTCGTGCCGTCAGAGCCGTCCTGACCGTTGGCCTCGTTATGTTTCTGGTTGTAGCTGACCAGGTCGTTCAAGGTGAAGCCATCATGGCAGGTCAGGAAATTTATGCTGTTTACCGGGTCTTTGCCCGATCTTTGGTAAATATCGGCGCTTCCGCAGATCCGGCTGGCGAAATCCCCGATCGTCCCGGGGTCCCCGCGCCAGAACCTTCTCACGTCATCTCTGAAACGCCCATTCCATTCCGACCAGAGATGACCGGGGAAAGAGCCAACCTGATAGGCTCCGGCAGCGTCCCACGCCTCAGCAATCAGCTTCGTGTGGCGTAAGATCGGGTGCTCCGCGATCTCCTCCAGGAGAGGCGGGTTCTTCATCATGAGCCCGTCCTGATCCCGTCCCATGACAGAGGCAAGGTCGAAGCGAAAGCCGTCCACGTGCATCTCGAGGACCCAGTATGTCAAGCAATCGACGATAAACTGCCGCACCACAGGGTGATTGCAGTTGAGCGTGTTTCCGCACCCGGTAAAATTTTTGTAGAACCTTTTGTTCCTCTCCAGCATGTAATAGATGCTGTTATCGAGCCCGCGAAAGGAGATTGTGGGTCCCTGCTCATTGCCTTCCGCTGTGTGATTGAACACAACGTCAAGGATCACCTCGATACCTGCCTTATGAAGCTCGCGCACCATCTCTTTGAACTCTATAACCTGTGCTCCGTCGGCTTTGCTTGCAGTGTAGCGGGCTTCAGGCGCAAAAAAGCCGACGGTACTATACCCCCAATAGTTCTTGAGCGGTTCCCCGGTGAACGGATTGGCCGTGTCGAGCTCGTTCTCGTTAAATTCCTGGATGGGAAGCAATTCAAGGGCTGTAACACCCAGTTCCTTGAAGTGCGGAATCTTTTCGAGAACCCCACGGAAGGTCCCCGGGTACTCAGTTTTTGAGGATGCGTGGATGGTGAGGCCACGGACGTGAGTTTCATAGATGATCGTCTCCGACCATGGACGCCGCAAAGGTGTGTCCCCCTGCCAGTCGAACGTGTCAGAGACTATGACGCATCGTGGAACCGCAGCTATGTTGTCATTATTTGAAAGAGAAAGATCCTGCATGAGGGACAGAGGATCATAGCCTTTGGCCCGGTTAAAGTCCCAGAGGGGCTTCCGTGAAAGTGACTTGGCATAGGGGTCGAGGATCAGTTTGTGCCGGTTGAATCTGTGGCCTTGGCGGGGCCTGTAAGGGCCGCGGATCCGGTAAGCGTAGTAGCAACCGGCCTTTACCCCTTCGACCCAGACATGCCAGATGTCTCCCGTCCGAAAAAGTGACGGCTCGAGTTCAATCGTTGAGAACGGCACCAGGTCCTCGGCGCGGTCAAAGAGCAACAGTGTGACGCCGGATGCGTTTCTGCTGAAAAGATTGAATTGTGCTCCTTCGTTGTGAAGATGGGCCCCGAGAGGGAGCGGATAACCAGGGAGGATGTTATGAACCTGCTCCAAAACCACCTTTCGTCCGGTCACAGCCTTCTGTCGGTCTGGATGCTTTCAACCGCTGTGTGCAACTACTTTTCGAGGCGATCTATCCTGTCTCGAACACAGGCGACCAGCTTCTCCAGGTCTTCTCTACGCAATTCGTGCAGAAAACGAAGATCGGTATCGGTTTTGAGAAGTTCTTTGATGATGCTTGTCAGTTTCTCTTTTGTAATATCGCCGCTCATAGTAGTTTCAGGAGGGAGTTACCTTTATTCCATATCGGGCAGCACTTCAATATTCTTGTTGTACTCGCTCAGGACATGTTTTGCGAACCTATTTTTCGGCTCTTTGTTGTTAAACAGTTTACCCTTCACCCTGGCCGGCCCGGCATTGTATGCATGGAGGGCTGTTGCCATGTCTTTGAAATCCTCCATCAATTGAGAGAGATGGTACACACCAAGTTTTATATTGTTCTCGGGCTCGCTAAGGGAGCCACGTCCGTTGTAAGATACACCGGCATTCTTCGCTATGAATTTTGCGAGGGACGGCTTTATCTGCATGAGCCCGCGGGCTCCCCGGTTCGATACTACATCGTGTCTGAAGTTGCTTTCCACTTTGATGACCGCGAGAATGAGTCGGTAATCAAGTTCGTAGAGCTGGGATTCGTCGTAAACCGTGTTTGCCATCGTCGTCAGGGTCTCGTCACGAAGGTGAACATTCCTTCCCTTTATGAAATGGATTATCTGCTGGATAACCGTCTCCCTGGGAGACTCTTCTTCATCTTCCGCAAAGGCAGGCAGGACGGGGTAGATCAAGAGGGTACTGCACAAAAGGCCTATCGCGGCCAGCGCTAAAAAGTAACGATGAATCTGTCTTTTCAATAGTAGCATGACCCGTCTTTTTACACCAGATTGAAGGTCTGTGTCAACAGATTAAAATGCAAACCCCGGACAGTTCTTCGTGCTTTGTTCT
>JADGQN010000103.1 GCA_017881765.1 Syntrophobacterales bacterium
GCGACAGCAAGGGCACTTCTTGGTTTCAATGCTTCCGATACCACGCTTGCTCCGGGCGCAAGTGCCACGAGCGACGTTACTACCGATCCTCGAAATACCATTTATAAAAACGGACTTCCGGTGACGCTTGATGCCGGCGTATATACCGCTCAAGGCCTTGCCTCGGAAATGCAGACAAAGCTTGGCGCAGGTTTCACGGTCTCGTATGATTCCACGGCGAGACAGTTTACGATCCTGAATAGCACTGGGGTTCCCGTCACCTTCAACTGGTCGAATAATAGCACGACGCTGGGCGCCATGCTCGGATTCGACAATCGCGATAGCACGATTGCCGATGGAGGAAGCGATCAGAGCGTGTTCGATGCCGGAATGATGATAAACGGGACGAATGGCGCTGACGCGACCAATAACCGGCTCAAGATTGCGTTTGGGCCTAGCGGCTCTCTCAAAGCGGGCGACAACTTTGAGATCAAGGACCTTGATATATTCGGCTTTCTCAAAAATCTGAAAGATTCTCTCGAGAATAACAACACCACCGGTATTAAGGGTGCCATTCAGAATATGGATCTCAGTCTTGACGTGCTGAACAAGGATATAACCAAGGTAGGTATGTTCAATAGCAAAGTGGATACCCTGACGCAGGAAAACACGAACAGAGACTATTTATATACGACGATGATGGCACCCATGACCGACGCGGACCTTACTGAGCTTACCACGGACCTTACCACCTTGATGAACAGCTATCAGGCTTTGCTCTATTCGATGGCAAAAATGCAGAACTTGTCTATCATGGATTATTTGAAATGATAATTAGGACAATGATGTAGGTTGGCTGTGTGATCGAAGTTCACTACCGCTTGAGATAGCGGATAAGAGATAGCAGAGGCAGGATGCTGGTTTTGACACGGAAGTCAGGTGAAGCGATAAATGTTGGCGACGACATCACAGTCACCGTGTTAGAGGTCAAAGGTAACCAGGTCAGGTTAGGGATTCAGGCCCCCCTTAACGTCATCATACACCGCAAAGAACTTTACGAGAAAATAAAGAGTGAAAATATTATGTCTTCCGGATTGTCCATAGATGACTTCAAGAAGATTAGGGAGAGGCTGAAGTAAATGGTCTGTTTCGAAACATCCAGGTTTGGCAAACTCGAAGTAACAGAAGACAAGATAATCAATTTCCCGGCCGGTTTGCTCGGTTTCCCTCATGTGAAGAGATACGTGCTCCTTGACTACGAGGACACACCCGTAAAGTGGCTGCAGGCGATTGACGACCCTCACGTCGCTTTTATCGTGATGGAACCGACACAATTGGTTCAAGACTACGCTATTAACCTGGACGTAACGATGCGGCAGACATTAGAGCTGGAAACAGAGGAAGACCTGGCCGTGCTGGCCATCGTTCGCGTCGAACAGGGTAAGCTCCTCGCCAATCTCAAAGGTCCGTTGCTTTTCAACTCCCGCCTGAAGGTCGGCCTTCAAGCAGTGCTCGAATAGATTTCACGGTAAGTTCAAACTGCTTCACCTCACACCGCTTGGCGCGGTCATGCCGGTAGTCGCCACCCAATCCCCATCGCACGACGGGCTCCAGCAACAACTTGGCACGTATATTGCTTCAAAAGCCCTGAAAACGTAAACAAGCCCGGTAGAAAAGAGTCTCCATGACTGCACCTAGTCACGGCTCTTTTCCCGCGCAAATGTGGCTTTTAGAGGGAGCACAGCATGTTTGATGACAAAGTAGTGCTTGTGACAGGCGGGACGGGGTCTTTTGGACAGAAATTCACCAGTTACCTGTTCAATAATTACAAACCCCGGAAAGTCGTGATCTTCAGCAGGGATGAGTTCAAGCAGTTCGAGATGTCAACCGCTTTCCATGAACCGGAGTATGAAATACGCTATTTCATAGGAGATATCCGGGACAAGGAGCGACTCTATCGCTCATTTGAAGGTGTTGATTACGTGATTCATGCCGCCGCGCTCAAACAGGTGCCCGCAGCCGAATATAATCCATTTGAGGCGGTCAAGACGAATATCCTCGGGGCCCAGAATATCATAGACGCGGCCATTGACAGGGGTGTGAAGAAAGTAATAGCCCTTTCGACCGATAAGGCTGTCAGCCCCATCAACCTGTATGGCGCCACTAAGCTGGCCATGGAGAAACTGCTGATCGCGGCAAATGCTTACGTCGGTACTAAAGATACCTGTTTCTCCGTTGTGCGGTACGGGAACGTGATAGGAAGCAGAGGCAGCGTCATCCCCTTTTTCAAGAGTTTCCTCAACAATGGAGGGAGAAAGCTTCCCATAACGGATGAACGGATGACGCGCTTTTGGATCACGCTCCGGCAAGGCGTAGAGCTGGTTGCCAAGGCTGCACGCGAGGCTGTGGGAGGGGAAATATTTGTGCCAAAGATCCCGAGCATGAGGGTTCTTGACCTCGCTAAGGTAATCACCCCTCAGTGTGAATATGAGGTAATCGGGATACGGCCTGGCGAGAAACTTCACGAAAGCCTGATATCAAAGGACGAAGGCAGGAATGCGGTTGATATGGATGAGCATTACGTAATTCTGCCTCTTTTTGCCAATGGCAGCAAGAAATTCCATAAGTACAGCAAGCATCTCAGGATGGCGGAAGGTTTTTCCTATCGCAGCGACACAAATGACCACTGGTTGAGTGCGGAGGACCTCACCCGTCTCGTGACGGAAATCGAGTCTGAGGAACGTGATACCGTACAGCAGGCAACTCATAGAACAGGATGATATTGAGGCGGTGACTCAGGTGCTGCGGTCGGATTTCCTGACGCAGGGTCCGGCCGGCGAGAGCTTCGAGTCAGCCCTGACCTCGTATACGGGTGCACGATATGCGGTCCTCTTTTCCTCCGGGACAGCAGCCCTCCATGCTGCACATTTTGCAGCAGGCGTGGGCAAGGGTGACGAAGTAATTACGTCCCCTATCACTTTTGCAGCCACATCGAACGCAGCACTCTATCTCGGCGCGACACCGGTTTTTGTGGATGTAGAATCTGATACGGGCAATATGGACGTTGAAGGTTTTGAGCAGGCTATCACGCCGAGATCCAAGGCAGTTGTGCCGGTACACTATGGCGGACATCCTGTTGACCTTAAAGGGATATCTCTTGTCGCAAAGGAGTCCGGACTTGTTGTGATCGAAGACGCATGCCATGCCTTGGGGGCGGAATACAGAACGACGGGGTCGAGGGGTCGAGGGGTCGAGGGGCCAAGTGAAGCGCAGCGACCGAGGCTGGAGACTGGAGATGATTGGATTAAGATCGGCAGTTGTGAGTATTCGGATATGACCGTTTTCAGCTTCCACCCCGTGAAGCATATCACCACAGGAGAAGGTGGAGCGGTGCTTACGAACCGGAGCGATTACTATGAAAAGCTCCGAATTTTTCGCACGCACGGTATAACCAAGGACCCTTCGAAATTCAGACTTCAAAATCGCGAACCGGATGGCGATTGGTATTACGAGATGCATGCCCTCGGCTTCAACTACCGGATCAGTGACATCCAGGCAGCCCTCGGTATGTCACAGCTTCGCAAGCTTGACCGCTTCGTCTCCAGACGGAGGGAGATAGCAGAACGCTATGAGACCGCGTTTACTTCCAATCCCTTGTTTGCAACCCCGCCCGAGAGAAGCTACGCAAAGTCTTCATACCACCTCTATCCTATAAGGCTTTCAGATAAACTGAGGAGAAATAAGAGTGAGATCTTTTCCGCGCTGAGAAAAGCAGGCACAGGCGTGCAAGTGCATTACATTCCTGTCTATCTTCACCCGTATTACCGGGAGATGGGTTACAAACCGGGGATCTGTCCTGCTGCTGAAGAGTTCTACCAGAGAGAGATCAGCATTCCGTTGCACCAGGGCATGGATAATGAAACCGTAGATACTGTTATTAAGTTTCTACGGAGGAGCCTCAATAACGGATGACGGCAAAACTGAGCCTCGGAACAGCCAATTTTGGTCTTACCTATGGTATAGCGAACAACAAAATGCTGTCCGAAAAAGAAGCCTTTGCCATACTGGAGAAGGCACTTGAGGTGGGGGTCTGCCGCGTTGATACTGCGCGTGGTTACGGGGACGCGGAGAAGGTACTCGGACGATTTTTCAAAACGCACGGAAAGACCTTTGATGTCGTAACCAAGCTTCCGGATGGAGAATATCGGTCTGCCGAAGACGTGAAGGTTCAGGTAAACACGAGTCTTGAGCATCTGGGCATAGAGCGGATCGACACGCTGCTCTTGCACAGCTTCAAGACATTCGAACGTTATAGAGAGGTTCTGCTACCCGTTTTAGAGCAATACGCATTGGAGGGCCTGATACGAAGATACGGCTTGTCAGTCTATCACCCTTATGAGATTGAGACAGCCATTGAGACGGCCCGACAGGCCGGATTCCGCATAGGTGCAGCCCAGTTCCCCTTGAATCTCTTTGACCAGCGCTTCCTGAAGGGCGGGTATCTTGAAAGGCTTCGAGCCTCTGGTATCACTCTTTATGGCCGCTCCGTCTTTCTCCAGGGATTATTTTTTATGGATGGTGCCTCTCTCGGCGGACACCTTCAGCAGGCCACGCCCAAAATCAAGCACCTGAGAAGCCTGGCCAGAGCGTACGATACGTCGGTTGAGACGTTGGCCCTCCTCTTTACCGGCTCCGCCGGTGTTGACTACGTCGTGCTTGGCGTGGACAACGCAGCACAGCTGGAAAGGAACGCTGCAATCATGGCGAACGGTGCGATAGAAGCCTTGCCGAAACTGAAAGACGGATTTGATATGCTCGAGATCTCTGATGAGGAGATTATTCTCCCTTACAGGTGGAAGCGATGACTGTAAGAGAGGGCAGATGAGCGAGCGCGTATACCGGGTAGGCATCATTGGCTGCGGTCGTGTTGCATGGCTGCTTGACCAGGATCCGCTCATTGCCAACAAGCCCGTGACTCACATGGGTGCTTACCTGAGGGCCGACAGGACAAAGGTTGTTGCTGCAGCCGATATACAAATAAACCGCCTGCACGCGTTCTCGAAAGAGTTCGGCATTGAGAGCGTCTACCTTGACTACGAGGAGATGCTCGACAGGGAAGGACTTGATATCGTCAGCATCTGCGCGTACGCCCCGGACCGATACCGTATGGTCGTCGATGCTGTAAACGCGGGAGTCAAAGGCATATGGTGTGAGAAAGCCTTTGCCACGTCTCTTGAAGAGGCCGAGGCCATGGCCGCGTTGTGCGAGAAAGAAGGTGTTACGTTGATCATCGACCACTCAAGGCGATGGACCCCTGATTACCTGCATGCGAGGAGACTCCTTGAGGCAGGAGCCATCGGGAGGCCCATATCAGTCGTGTCTCACTTCAGCGGAAGCATGGTGCACACTGGCACACACGCCTTCGATGTATTGCGCTTCTTCTTCGGAGAGGGGAGCTGGGTCGAGGCGTCCCTCGAGTCACGGAAGGAAGAAGACCGCACGAGCCCTCAGCATATAAAAAGAGTAATCCAGGACGACGTGGGCGGGTATGCGCTGATTACTTTCAAGAATGGCGTATACGCGACAGTGCACGGGGCGAGCAAAGGATACTTTCTCTTCGAATTCGATATTATGGGCATGGAGGGGAGACTGCGCATAGGCAACTACCTTTTTGAACTTTATGAGACCGCGGTGAGCGAGCGGGAACAGGGCTTGAGGGAGTTACGGTTCAGGGATACAGGCGAGTGGAGTGCGGAAAACCCCTTCGTTGCCGCAGTGCATCATCTTATTGAATGCATGGAAGGCAGGTCAGAAAACATAAGCGGGCCGCGGGATGGGATGGCCGCTCTTGAAATCGCGCTTGCCATTCAGGAGTCTCATCTCCAGGGGGGCTCGAGAGTCTATCTGCCTCTGCAGGAGCGGGACCTGAGGGTCATGAGCAGATGAACCTGTTGGAAGCTGGGCTGATCATTAGACGTTGCGCAAACGTAAAAGAGGTGAATGATGATTTTGTTTGTGGTCGATGAAGGTAAGGAAAGGTATCACGGACGTGCAGTTCGAGCTTCCATCCTTGCACACACCTGTTTAATGCAGGGCCTGGAAGTATCCTTTGTATGCGCAAATCAGGACGTGTACGATTGTCTGATAAGAGGGGGTTCATCCCGGGTACATCTGACCGACGAGAGCCGTTTGGTGACAGACAGCGCTCTCGCGAGGCCTTCTCTCCTTGTATGGGATGGAGATAGACCCCTCACGCGTGACGAAGTAATGCTTCTCCATCAGCATGACGCACTGGTTATAGAGTTTGACGCTTCCGATGGCAAAAGTTATGCCGATGAGGTGGTGAATGGTTTCGAGCCCACGCTCCGTAACGCCCTCGGGCACCAGTACCGGCTCGCGGGGCCGGGCTATTTTGTGGTGGATAAATGTTTTATCAACGCAAAAGAGTGGCGGAGGGCTTCATCATTCGTGCACAACGGCCCGGACCTGTTCATCTGCTTTCACGGGACCGAATCCGACGAACTGCTTCAGTCAACCCTGGAGATCCTGGCAGAAATTCCTGCATGCCGGTCGGTCCAGATACGTGCTATGACCGGAGTTGACGGGAAGAGGGGAAGGGCTATCCAGCGGAATTTTTCCTCATTCAAGAATCTGCAGGTGTACGCGGAAGCGAACGCAGCCCTCGCGGCGCAGCTTATGAGGTTTTCCCGCCTCGGTATCATCTCTTTCGGCTCCACCCTCGTTGAAGCGATAGCTGCGGAACTGCCCGTACTTCTGATAAATTCCACGGAAGCGGACGAAGAGCGCGCTGCTGAGGTACTTAAGGGAGTCTTTGCGGGCGTTGGCAAGACCTTTGGTTATTCTTCGCAGATCGACTGGGATGCGTTTCGCAGGGAACTGGCATGCCTTTTGGAACGGCCCCGAGAGATAGAGCGCATGCAAATAGCCGCGCACCGACTGGTAGATGGCCAGGGGGCGCAACGCATAGCCAGGTATATACACACTTATTTAGAGAATAGGAGCAGGAGGCATGGGTCCTTATCCTTACAGGATGCTTCCTTGCAGGATGCTGCGCTGTCGCTATCGCCTTCATGGGTCCGGGGAAAGGAACCTCAAAACATAATCCCTCTCTCTCGGTGATGAGAATGGAGAAAACTGAATTGCGAGGCCTTTTATGAAGATTGGTAAAACCGAAATCAGAGAGGGTAGGGCTTACATTATTGCCGACGTGGGGTCCAACTTTAACGGCAGCCTGGATCTGGCAAAAGCATATATCGACGCAGGGAAAGAGATCGGAGCAGACGCAGTCAAGTTTCAGACTTACAGGGCGGCAACCCTCCTCAATCCGTTCAAGCCTGACGGTCAGTATTGGCCGGCCTATGACGTGGTGAAAAAGTATGAACTCCCCTGGGCATGGCATCAAGAGCTGTTCGAGCATGCGGAGAAAGTTGGCGTTGAGTTTCTCACGACGCCATTTGACCTCACTCTTCCCGATGAACTCCAGCGTGTAGGCGTGAGGGCATTAAAGATAGCATCGGGTGACCTGACCTTCATCCTGCTCTTGCAAAAGGTGGGGTCTCTCAGGAAGCCTGTAATACTTTCGACCGGCATGGCTGACCTGGAAGAGATAGAAATGGCCGTACAGACTTTGCGGCGAAGCGGGGCCCCGGACATCGCGCTCCTCCATTGCGTTTCCAATTATCCTCCGAGATACGAACAGGTAAACCTGCGAGCCATGAAGGCCATGGGAAAGGAATTCGGTCTGCAGGTCGGACTATCAGACCACACACCGGGAAATGCGACTGTGCTTGGCGCCATCGCTCTCGGCGCCTCAATCATTGAAAAGCATATCACCACGGACAGGCAGCTCGGAACACCGGACGCGCCGTTCGCGATGACTATCGCTGAGTTCGAAAAGATGGTCACCGAGATTCGGAATCTGGAGAAAGCACTGGGGGACGGTGTAAAGAGCCCTGCTGAGGATGAGCGTCCGGAGCGCATCTGGGCGCGACGAGGGATTTATGCCCTTACTGACGTGGAGGCTGGCAAGTCCTTGACTCTGGACGATGTGAAATTCGTGCGGCCCGCAAACGGGGTCGCTGCGTCCGACTGGCCATATTTCGATGGAAAGAAGTTAAAGATAGGTTTGTTGAAAGACCAGCCCTTGCGCAAGGAGTATCTGTATGAGTCGTGAACACGCGAAGGCCATAGTTCAAGCACGCATGGGATCGACGCGTCTTCCCGGAAAGATCCTGAAGCCCCTTGCGGGAAGGCCCGCGCTCTGGCACCTGGTCGATAGGCTCAACCGGAGCAAACGGCTGAAGGAGATCATCGTCGCCACCACGGCGAATCAGGAAGACGCTGTTGTCGTAAAATTCTGTGAAGAGAATGGCATCAGGTGGTTCCGCGGCAGTGAGAATGACGTGTTGGACCGTTACTACCAGGCTGCGAAGGCATGTGCAGCTGACCCGATCATTCGTATCACGGCCGACTGCCCGGTTATCGATCCGGCGATCGTGGACGAGATGATCGACAGGTTTTTCGCAGGTAACTATGATGCCTACGGTCTCGGCGGTCAGTTCCCTGACGGGCTCGATTGTGAGTGTTTTGCGTTTTGGGTGATCGAGGATGCCTGGAAGAACGCCAACCTGCCTTCGGAGAGAGAGCACGTGGGGATATATCCAGGTAAGCATCCGGAAAAGTTTCGGCTGGGTATCTACGAGAAATTCTCTGGCCTCGGCCACCTTCGGTGGACGCTGGACGAAGAGGCGGATCTCCACTTTCTTCAAGCCGTCTTTGAGCGACTCTATAAGCCTGACGCGATTTTCCAGACCGGAGATATACTGGAACTTTTGCGGCGAGAGCCCGAACTGATGAGCATTAATCAGGGCATCACCCGCAACGAGGGGCTTTTGAAGTCCCTTTCGGAGGATGAAGCATATCTCAAGGAGAAGAGTATATGAATCGTCATCAGGTTGTTAAACAGATCAAAGATGAAGGGAACAGACAACGGCTCGTTGATCCGCCGGCCAGGAATCTCTCTCAGTCGGAGGCTTGGTGGGCCAGGGCGAAAGAGATCATTCCGCGCGGCACCCAGACGCTTAGCAAAGGACCCGACCAGTTTGTTGATGGCGTTACGCCCAAGTATCTGGACCATGGGCAGGGTTGCCACGTCTGGGACGTGGATGGGAATGAGTACATCGACTATCCCATGGCCCTCGGTCCGGTCCTGCTTGGTTATAACTACGCGCCTGTGGTAGAGGCGGTGACAAGAGAGATCAGAAAAGGAACAACCTTCACCCTCATGAGTCCGTTGGAGGTCCAGCTGGCGGAACTTCTGGTCGAGGCGATTCCCTGCGCCGAGATGGTGAGATTCGGCAAGAACGGCGCCGATGCCACCATGGCAGCGATACGGATTGCGCGGGCGTATACCGGTCGGGATCACGTGGCTTTCTGTGGATATCACGGCTGCCATGACTGGTACGCGATCACCACCTCGTTAAACAGAGGTATACCCAGGTTCAACGCGGGCCTTATCCATCCCTTTGAATACAACCGGCCGCAAACCCTGGAAGCACAGTTTGCGCTTTATCCCGACAAAATTGGTGCAGTAATCATGGAGGTTCCGGCGGAGGATCCGCAAGAGAATTTTCTGCAGCGCGTCATCGACCTAGCCCATAAGTATGGAGCGCTCTTTATCCTTGACGAGATATGTACGGGATTTCGCTGGTCGTTGGGGGGAGCGCAAGAGTACTACGGCATCGTGCCCGACCTCGGCTGCTTCGGTAAGGGGATGGCGAACGGATTTTCCATTTCCGCCGTTGTGGGAAAGAAAGAGTTCATGAAAGAACTGAATGATATATTCTTTTCAATGACCTTTTCCGGCGAGACGATCGGTCTTGCCGCGTCAATCGCAACGATTGGTGAGATACGCAAAAAAGGTGTTATCGACTATATCTGGCAGCAGGGTAAGAAACTGCGAGAGGGCCTTTACAGGATTAAGGGCGAGCTGAAGGTCGATGTGGAGATCGTCGGCCATCCGCCGCGCTCGGGCTTTGTTTTTCGGGACGCCCTCGGTAACGAGTCACTCGATATCAAGAGCCTCTTCTTACAGGAAACCCACAAGAGAGGGGTCCTATTCGGCGGGCCTGTATACCTCTCCTTATCCCATTCCGACGAGGACGTCGAGCGGACGCTGGATGTCTCCTATGAGGCCATGAGCATAGTGAAGAAATCGGTAGATGAGGGCAGTGTAGACAGGTTTATGGAAGGGCAAAAGATGGGGGCTGTGTACAGGTCACGACGATAGCATTGCGTAGACGATCGCGAGGCGTGAGTGATAGCCGTGAGCAATCGTGCGCGGCACGTGCGCAATTATGAAGAGATCGGGCCTGCTCCTTATGAGGGTCAAAGGCGGATCATTGATCGGCATGGGCCATCTCTATCGAACCATGGCGATCGCAGAGGTGGCGCGGGAAGAGCTTGGTCTGGCGGTCCTTTTCGTCCGGAACGAAGATTCGGCCATGTCTACAGTGCTTTCAAGGAACTCGTTTGAAAGCTGCGTCCTCGAGGATTCAACTCTCAACCCGCACCGTTTGGAAAGCATCCTCGCCAGGTATGCGCCGGATGGTAATGCGGTCTGCGTTATGGATTTGAAAGAAGACGTGAGTGATGAGATCTCCATGATGAAAGAATCTGGCGTGCCTGTTCTCCTCCTGGACAACCATACCCGGGCACGCTTCCACGCGGACATGAACATCTATCCCGTGGCCCATTTCGATTCACGGGGCCTTCAGTGGGAGGGCTATACGGGCGAACACCTGTGGGGCAGGAGCTGGGTGCCGCTGTCGCTGCGGTTCATAAGGGTCCGTTCCAGGCTGCAGCGCATGGAGGAGCGCAAGTCCCTCCTCGTGAGCATGGGCGGCTCGGATCCGAACAGGGTTACGCTCAAGGTTATGGATGCCCTTCGGGGGTTCAGGGGCGACGCATTGATCCGGATTGTTCTCGGGTTTTCATGCCGGTTCGCCGAAGAGGTCCACAAAAAGAACAAGCTCCTAGGTAACCGATTCGTGATCATAGAGCAGGCAAGCAACATCGAGGAGCTCATGTTGAACGCGGGGCTGGCGATTACGGCCTTGGGGACGACTATTTACGAACTGGCCTATCTAGGGGTTCCGACCATAGTGGTCAGCAACTACCGCGAAGACGCGAGGGACGAGAGGGAGTTGAAAAGGTTTGGATCTATTGTGCCGCTCGGTTTCTATGACGACCTCAGCGAGGAGGCGCTTAAGGATTCAGTTGAAACACTTTGGAATACTATGGAGAAACGAGCCTCGATGTCGGAAGAAGGTCTTGCAATTACTGACGGACGGGGAGCGGAAAGGATCGTCGCAAAGGCGATAGGCCTGATCCCCCGTCGGGGCCGGGAGCACCACCGGGCACGAAACGCCGGGAAGGAGGAACAGCTGTGACAGCGACACACCAGGGCGCGACCCTCAGCACCGGTAACGGATATGAGGTGATCGACTGCCGCGCCTGCGGCTTCAAGCACATCAACCCGATTCCAACGCGGGAAGACCTCGAGAGTATCTACCCGAAGGAGTACTATGCGACGGAGAATCCTGGTTGGATCAAGAAAACGCTGAGTGAGATTGACTACTGGAACCTGGTTTATGATGACCGGTACGACGTTCTGGAACGTTTCGTTGCGCCTGAGCATCTCAGAATCCTCGACGTTGGGAGCTTTCTCGGGCTATTCCTGAAGCGTGGGAAAGAACGCGGGTGGAGGGAGTTGGGGATTGAGCCCTCGGAGCAGGGCGTACGATATGCGGCAGGGCAGGGCGTTCTGACCTGGAGGGGTTTTTATGAAGACATTTCAAACGAAAAACTGGGGCGCTTCGGTGCGGTGAATCTTGCCCTCACACTGGAACACGTGGCGGATCCTGCCGCGATCCTCAGCAAAACATATGAGGTCCTGTCGGAGGGTGGCATCGTCTGCGTTGAGGTGCCGAACGACTTCAGTCCCCTGCAGGGCGCCGTGAGAAAGGCGCTGTACAAGCCCGCATACTGGCCTGCGCCGCCTCACCACATCAACTACTTTGATTTCGAGTCGCTCAGCAAACTCCTGGAGCGGTGCGGCTTCTCTGTCGTCTATAAGACAGCCACCTTCCCGATGGAAGTTTTTCTCCTCATGGGAGAGGATTACCTGGGCAATGATCCCGTTGGGCGAACCTGCCACGGAAGACGGATGAATTTCGAGCTCAATCTAAACAAAAGTGGCCTGAAGGAATTCCGCCGCGAGCTCTATCAGTTTTTGGCGAG
>JADGQN010000455.1 GCA_017881765.1 Syntrophobacterales bacterium
CACCGGCGCACCCTGGCGGAACACACGTACGTGCACCGGTTTTCCCGTATTTTTGAGACCATGGGCCTGTCCGGCCCACCCAGTGAACTGCTTCTCACAGGGCCTGTCCGGCCAGGCAGTACACAAGAGCTTACATGACAGGGGTTATCGAAGTGCCCTGCGTAAGTATCATTATAGGCGTGCACAATGGGAAGCGGACGGTCCGCTCTGCCCTGGAATCAATCCGCGCCCAGACGTTCACCGATTGGGAGTGCATCATCTGCGACGACGGCTCAACCGACGGGACATGGGATGCGCTCGCTGACTCCACGGCAGCGGACCCCAGGTTCAAGCTGTTGCGAAACAGCACAAATCAGGGACTGGCGTACACCCTGAACCGTTGTATCGATGCCGCCTCCGGCCAATACCTGGCCAGGCAGGACGCAGACGACACCTCGGACGCGAAGCGTCTGGAGGAACTAACCGACCATCTCAATACCAACCCTGATGTAGCTGTGGTGGGCACCTATGCTGCCTTGGTGGATGATGAAGGGAAGATTTGGGGCGAGCTACGCCATCCACTCAGCCCCGAAAAGCTTGACTGGCTCAAGGGCCCCTGCGTGGTTCATCCCTCCGTAATGATGCGAAGGAAAGCGATTATCGATGCCGGAAAATACAACGAGGGGGCTATCAGGCTTGAGGATTATGATCTCTGGCTTCGACTGGTAAGCCGTGGCTGTATAATTGCCACCCTCCCCAAGAGACTGTACAATCTCCACTGGGGCAGATCCGACTATTCCAGAAGAAAATTCAAATATCGTCTCGGGGAAATGCGGCTTGTACTCCAGGGGTTAAGCATGCTTAAGGCACCCTATTCCTGCTACGGTTATGTTCTGAAACCCTTGCTTACGGGGCTTGTCCCGAAGAAGTTCCTTTATCTGCACCATGTCCACAAATTTAGGCTCAGATAGATAGCTGGACTCAGCCCTACCCGTCTACTAAGTGTCTCATCCACTACCTCAGGAGGAATGGGCTCTAAAGAAATGGCTGACCGCGGCAAGAAAGTCTTCCTTGTTTCAAATACCTCCTTTTTTCTGTACAACTTCCTGATCGGGCTGATGAAGAGACTCAAGAACGAGGGCCTGGAGGTGGTTGCGGTGGCGCCGCTTGACGGCTTTAGCGACAAGCTGGAAGCAGAGGGCTTTCCGCTTATCCCTCTCACGCAACTCAACAGAAAGGGCTCAAATCCGCTGGAGGACCTCAGGCTCATGCTGGAGCTGCGCAGAATATACGCAAGGGAGAAGCCTGACCTCGTCCTCCATTTTACGATAAAGCTGAATGTCTATGGTTCAATTGCGGCCAGGCTCGCCGGTACCAAGTCCATCTGCACGGTGACAGGACTCGGCTGGCTGTTTACAGACAGGAGCTTGAAGGCGACAGTGGGTGGACTAGGCTACAAAATGCTTTACAGAATAGCCCTTTCATTTTCCGAGCATGTCGTCTTCCTGAATCGTGACGACAACGCCTTTTTTCTGAGTAGCGGGCTCCTGAAGAGCGGCAAGTGCTCGGTCATTCCGGGAGCTGGAGTCAACACCGGAATTTTTTATCCGGGCTTTTGTGGAGAGCACGGCAGTGACCCTGCCGTCCCTTCTTTCCTGCTGATCGGGAGGATGCTATGGGACAAGGGAGTACGAGAGTTCGCTGACGCCGCCAGCATCGTAAAAAAGACCGAGCCTGCCGCACAGTTCCTGTTGCTGGGCCCTATGGACCAGGAAAACCGCTCAGCGATCCCTGAGACAGTCATTGCAGGCTGGGAGAGCAAGAGGATAGTGCAATACCTTGGCAGAACCGACGATGTACGCCCCTTCATTTGCGGAATCGATGCAGTGGTGCTTCCCTCTTACCGGGAAGGGGTCCCGAGCGCACTTCTCGAGGCAATGGCTATGTGCAAACCTGTGATCACCACTGATGCGCCGGGCTGCAGAGAGGTAGTCGAGGATGGGAAGACCGGGTTTATCGCGCCTGTGAAGGATGCACCGGCGCTGGCAGACTGCATGCTCCATTTCATAAGACTCTCCCGAACAGAAAGGGAAGCGATGGGACAGAATGCAAGGGCTAAGGTCCTCCGTGAATTTGACGAGAAAATTGTCGTCGGCGAATATCTTCAGCTCGTAAAGAATGCATTGCACACGGGCAAAACCGGTCCCCATGTCAACTAAGCGTCTCTTCGATATGTGTCTGTCCTCCCTGGGACTGGTCATCTCCATACCCCTCTGGGTCATAATACCGTTGGCCATTAAAGTTGAAGACGGAGGCCCCGTTTTCTACTTTCAGGAGCGCGTCGGAAGGGGGGGGCGCCTCTTCAAGCTCCTTAAGTTCCGCTCCATGATCGTCAACGCGGAAAAGGGGACCGGCGCGGTACAGGCAACAGACCATGATCCGAGAGTCCTGAAGGTTGGCCGGTTGCTCCGCGCCACTGCTATGGATGAGCTCCCTCAGCTCGTGAACATCTTGAAGGGAGATATGAGTTTTGTGGGGCCGCGTGCCTTAAGACCTCAAGAACGGGAAGTCCTCGGAAACTCTGACGTGCTCGCCATCGAGCAGATCCCCGGATATGATCGGCGGCTGATCGCAACCCCCGGCCTGACCGGTCTTGCGCAGGTCTATCTTCCCTCCGACGCGCCACGCCGTAAGAAATTTCGGTACGACATATTGTATATCCGCAGGCGTTCCTTCATGTTTGACCTTAAGCTGATCCTTCTCTCATTTCTCATTACGTTCCGCGGGAAATGGGAATATCGGGGCAAGAAGGTGTAACGCACACCCCATCCGCCTTTGTGGCACCTCGCTCCACCCCCCCCTGCTCTTCGGCTCCATTAATCGCTGATCTGTCCCACCATCATTTCACCCCCGTCTCCCTTCTTCGTCACTGACACAAGAACGACGCAGTACGTAGAACCCGCAACCTCTTGATAATTTGCGCGTTTATGGTTATACTAAGCTCTTCAAGGAACAGCAGAGGCCCATACTGCAAGGTTTCACGTCGTAATGCAACTTGCGCCATGTGTATCTACTGTTTGCCCGTCCCCGGAGGCTTGGCATGAAGGTTCAGGTTGAGAATATCGATCGTGTGAAAAGAAGAATCGAAGTGATTCTTGATGAGGAAAACGTACGCCAGCTGGAGAATAATGTCTATGAGGATCTGAGAAAGCGGGCGAAGATAAAAGGATTTCGGCCCGGAAAGATACCACGGTCAGTACTCGCTGCCTATTATAAAGACGTGATGGATGAGGAGCTGAAAAGAAAGATCGCGGAGAGTACAATCACAGAGGCTCTTTCCGAAGCCCAAGTCGACCCGGTAAGCGAGCCTTCTATCAAGTTTTACGAGGAGAAAGACAGGTACGGATACACCATGGAGTGCGAAGTCACGCCGGAGTTTGATCTTCCCGCGTATAAAGCGCTTGAAGTTGAGGTGGAGCCGCTAAAGATAAGTCCTGAAGATGTCGATAACAGGTTAGATGCGCTGAAAGAGATGCACGCGGAAGTCGTGGCAAAAGAGAGTGGCGAGGCCGAGAAGGGAGATTTCGTCATAATAAAGTACGAGGGCTTCGTTGATGGCAAGCCTCTAAAGGATGCCCGCAACGACGCCTATCCCCTTGATCTCGGCTCCAGCACACTGTCGCCTGAGTTTGAAACTGGAATCATCGGGATGAAAGCCGGTGAGGAGAAGGAGATAGAGATAGCCTTCGCGGCCGATTACCCCGACAAGAATGTGGCATCGAAAAAGGCGCTTTTCAAGGTGCTCCTCAAAGAGGTTAAGCAGAAGAGGCTGCCGGAAATCAATGATGAATTCGCAAAGGA
>JADGQN010000456.1 GCA_017881765.1 Syntrophobacterales bacterium
CGAACTGCTCAAGCTGCACTTGCGGCGCGCGAACGCGGGGGCAGCCAGGCGGCCTGATGAACAGCGCGCTCTCGCGCACCACGTTATATAACATAATCGAACGGAAAGAGACCACCTCTGTGAACATCGGCGGTCGAAGGCTCTTCGACAGGAAGGACCTTGACGAGCTGATAGAAAGGGCGAAGAATGAAAATCCGCAGCTAACGGCGTGGTCACGCGTCATAGGCGGACGATAGTGCGGCCTTCTTCCTGAAAGGCGCACATGGCCTTAGCCGCCGTCCATGCATGAGTAGGACCGGTAATGGTGGGTTTATGCTGGCCGGTTCTTGAACGAATTGCGGATGACGGAGTTACCTGCTCCTTCGTTGCGCCGCCCTCCAAATGCCTTTCCCATCTTAAGCGTTCCCCTACAAGTAAGGTGTCGAGCGGCTGTTTCTAACGGTGCTTCTCAATTCCTGTTCATAGTAAAAGCAATCTGCTAGAATGTTGTAAGGTATCTACCTTCGGTTGGGAGGTATCGACATGAATGACGAAGACAAAACGAAAGACCAGCTCGTTGGAGAGGTCATTGAACTACGCGGGCGTATCCAGGAACTCGAGCGGCAACTACAATGCCAAGGCACGGCAAGAAGACCGAGACAGGAGTCTGGTGAACAGGAGATATGTCTGACCGTGCTCAATGCCACCGAGGATGCGGTATTTTTCATGGATACCCAAGGGAGAATCGTCTTCGTTAACGAAACGCTTGCACAATGGCTCCACGTCCCGCACGAAAGCCTGCTGGGTGCGAACCTGTTTGATGCCATTCCAGAACCATGCAAAACTGTCAGAAAGACATACGTGGACAAGGCCGTACTCACGGGAGAGGTACAGCGTTTCGAAGACGAACGTGAGGGGCGATGGCTTGAGCATAGAGTCTATCCGATCGTAGGGCCGGACAATACTGTTTCCCACCTCGCCGTGTACGCAATCGACATCACCAAACAAAAGCTGTTGGAAGTTGAGCTCCGGCAATCCGAGGCAAAGTATCGTGCTCTCATTGAGGGCATCCCGGCGGTGACCTATATGGCGGACGTCGATACCTATACCTCGGCCCTCTACGTCAGCCCGCAGATACAGGCTATACTTGGGCTTAGCGAGGAGGAGGCAAAAGCCGACCCTGAGTTCTGGCATAGAAGGTTGCACCCGGATGACAGGGAGTTCACGCTGGCAAAGATAGGCGAGGCCCAGGAAACGGGGGCACCATTGGTGGGCGAGTACCGGATGGTGAAAGATGACGGGCAGGTCGTATGGGTCCATGACGAAGCACATGTGGTTAGAGACGACACGGGCCGGCCGCTCTGCCTCCAGGGGGTTATGTTTGACATCACGGAACGACGACGGATGGAAGACCTCGCATCGGCCCACCGGGACCTCGCTATGGCCCTTACCGAGATGACACAGCTCGACCATGCTATGGCGCTCTGTCTCGATACCGCTCTCGACGCAGCAGACATGGACTGCGGAGCGGTTTATCTCGTCGAGGAAAAATCAGGCGATCTCCACCTGGTATCCTGGAGGGGCCTGTCTCCGGAATTTGTCAACGCGGTCAGGTTTTACCCACCTGATTCTCCCAACGCCAGGCTCGTGCAGCGAGGGGAGCCTGTCTACAAGCCGTATGGCGCTCTAAATATACCGCTCGACGACGTGCGCCGCCGGGAGGGACTGCGCGGCCTGGGCATCATTCCCATTCAGCACCAGGGTCGGGTTATTGGCTGCCTGAATGTCGGGTCGCATCGTATGGACGAGGTGCCCCAGTATGCGCGTACCGCCTTTGAAACTATCGGTGCGCAGATGGGGACGGCAATAAGGCGGTTTCAGGCAGAGAGGGAACGCTTACGGTTAACACGGGCCGTAGAGGAAGTCGCCGATGCCGTAGTGATTACCTCGCTTGACGGTACCATCGAATACGGGAACCATGCTCTATCAAGCATCACCGGGTATGCACCAGACGAGCTGATCGGCAAGGATATTCGGTCGTTCAGAAGTGGAAAGCAGGACGACCTTTTCTATGAGGAGCTGTGGGCGAAGATCGCGGGCGGCCAGACATGGACGGGCAGGTACCAGAACAGAAAAAAGTCCGGAGAGACCTTCGAGTGCGAGGCAACGATTTCACCAGTGATAGACGACAGGGGCAGAATTGTCAACTACATAGGGATCGCGCGGGATATAACGCAGGAGCTGAAATTTGAAGAGAGGCTCCGCCAGTCGGAGAAGATGGATGCCATCGGCAACCTTGCCGGCGGGATCGCCCATGACTTCAATAATATTCTGGCAGCCATCATCGGTTTCACTGAGCTCTCCATCGACGACGCTCCGGAAGGGAGCCTGATCAAACGGAACATGACAAATGTGTTGAAGGCGGGCATCAGGGGAAGAGACCTTGTGAAGCTTATTCTTAGCTTCAGCCGCAAAAGCGATGTGAAAAGAGCACCGCTTCGTCTCGCCCCCGTCGTCGAAGAAACGTTCAAGCTGCTCAGGGCAACCACGCCCAGCACCGTCGCCATGGAGCTCCAGACGCATGCCACCTCGGATGAGGTTCTTGCCGACTCCACGGAAATCTCGCAGCTCCTGATGAATCTCGGTGCGAACGCCGTCTATGCCATGCGGGAGCAAGGCGGCCTGCTTGAGATCGCGCTTCACGATATCGAATTCAATCCTGACAGCCATCCGCCTCATCAGGATCTTGCACCAGGAGCGTACATTGAGCTCTCGGTAAAGGATACCGGCTGCGGGATGGATGCTACAACGAAACATAAGATATTCGAACCTTTCTTTACCACAAAAGAACGAGGTCAAGGGACGGGCCTTGGCCTTGCCGTGGTCCATGGCATCGTGCAAAGCCTCCAAGGAGCTATTACGGTATCCAGCGAACCAGGTAGGGGAAGCACCTTCACGGTCTTTCTGCCCAAGGTTGTCCATAAGCAGAAAGTGCAAGCGGAGATGGTAGGGGAGATACCTGGCGGGAAGGAGTGCATTCTCTTTGTCGATGACGAGGAACCTCTCGTTGAGGCGGCCAGAGAAATGCTGGGACGACTGGGGTATGAGGTTGTCGCAACCACCGACAGCACCCAGGCACTCGACATCTTCTCAGGGGAGCCTCACCGGTTTCACCTTGTGATCACTGACTATACGATGCCGGATATGACAGGCGTAGGACTGACTAAAGATCTCATGAGGATACGTCCGGATATCCCCATTATTCTTTGCACCGGTTACACCGAGATGATTTCGCGAGACGAGGCTCGCGCCATGGGCATCCGTGAGTTCGTCATGAAGCCCCTCGTCAAACGCGAGATGGCCGAGACGATACGTCGGGTGCTGGATACGAAGATATTGAGCTAAGCTTCCCATCGTCATATCGTAAAGCATGACAGTTGCGAGAAGAAGCGTTCGCCCTTCATACGACGCAGAGAGTCATCGGCTCTCTTCTTTTCGCGCTTTCAGTCCGTAATGCTCACCTTCCCAAATTTCAGCTCATGCATTAGTTGTAGGTGGACGAAGGGACCTCCCCGCGCCCGCACTCAGCTGGAATTGAGTTTTTCGCACGTGATGCTTTCAAAATGATTAGCAAGGAATTTGTTCTCATTTTTTTGGAGGGTTACGATTTGATATAAAATTATCGCAATTTACAATTTATAAAACGTATCCCCTTTCCAATTTTGACGAATTTGTTTATCATCATTTCTTTGCCATGGATCTCCCCAAAAAAAAGTTTGTACCCTGTTGACACAGAAAATATGTTTTCGCAGTATCGAAAGCTTTTTGTTGCCGGAATAGATCAAATTCAACCCATT
>JADGQN010000457.1 GCA_017881765.1 Syntrophobacterales bacterium
CTTCCAGCTTGCCACGTATGCGGGTATGCCGACGGTGAATGAAGCGCTTAAAGTCTTTCGTGAGGTGCTGAAGGAAAGAGGAGAATGGCCCATAAAATAGGGTCCAGGGTCATGGGTCAAGGGAACAAGATGCGGAGCCGTGGCGGGTGACATGGATCGAGTGACCAGTGGATGGCGGGGATGGGTAGGTGGAGCGCGTCACTTCCCCTTCGATTGTGAGGATGCTTCCTTACAGGATGCTTCGCTCTCGCTATCGAAATGCTTCTGGTAGACGGTCTCCATCGCGCGCGACACTTCCTTGCGGAACAGCTCATATTTCTTTATGAATGCGCGGCCGGCTGGCGTGATCTGCGAACCCCCGCCGGAGACTCCTCCAACGGTCCTTTCCAGCAAAGGGAACCCGAGCCTTTGCTCACTCGCCCGTATCGTTAGCCAGGCTTTGCGATAAGACATCTCCATCCGGGCGGCCGCCTGGTGAAGGGAACCGGTTTCCCGGACGTGCTTAAGAAGTGCGTAGGGCCCCTCTCCGAACGCCTTCCCATCGTTGTCTAGCCACACCTTGTAAGCGAGCTTCATGGTCTGATCGTCTGCGTTATTGCCCGTAGGGATTAACGCCAGTCTAGTGGATGTGAAATCATCTGTCAAGTCTAATACCCATTCGCCTCCCAAAAAATAGTTGACTTGTCGTTATATCTGATGGTATACAACGTTAGTTATTCTTTATTGTATACAGCGAACGGAGAATTCTAAGTAACTCGGCGAGCGGTTAGGCTGCTTTAAGCTCTGAAGGAGTCTCATCATGAAGAGAATCATTTTCTGCCTATGTATAGTCTCTGTGTTTCTTGTTGTTAATTCATCAGGCCTGCACGCCGCCGACATCAATCTATCCGTCGCAGCAAGTTTGAGGGAAGTGGTCACCGAGCTTTCGGACACGTTTGCGAAAAAGAACCCCAGTGTCAAGTTTCTCAACAATTTTGGCGCATCGGGGGCCCTGGCCAAGCAGATCGAGAACGGGGCTCCGGTCGATCTCTTCTTCTCAGCCAACCTGGAGTGGATGGATTATCTGAAGGAGAGAAAATTTGTGGACGAGAAGAACATAGTCACCTTTGCGTACAACGTGCTCGTCTTTGCCGGTAAGCCGAACCTGAAGGTGCAAAGCCTCCAGGACATTACCAGGCTCGAGAAGATCGCCATCGGCAGCCCAAAGAGCGTCCCGGCAGGTGAGTATGCAATGCAGGCATTCAAAAAGGCGGGCATAGACAAACAGCTTGAGAGCAAACTGGTAATGGCCAGAGATGTGCGCGAGTGTCTCCTTTACGCCGATCGAGGTGAAGTCGACGGCGCCTTTGTCTACAAGACCGATGCCGAGGAGATGGCCAAGAACGTGAAGGTGCTCTTCGTCGTGCCCCAGGAACTCTATCCCCGGGTCACGTATCCGATGGGATTGACCGTTGCCGGGACGAAGAAAGCCGAAGCAGCGGCATTTTTCAAGTTCCTCCAGTCTACCGAGGCAAAGGCGGTCCTTACGAAACACGGCTTCATCACGAGGTAATCAGTGTGCTCGGTTTTACTCCCGCCGATTATTCGGCAATGTATCTGTCCCTCAAGGTGGCAATCACGGCGACGCTCCTGTCGCTGCCCTTCGGCTTTGCGGTCGCCTACCTCATGACGTTCCGCCGCTTCCGGGGGAGAGTTATTCTTGATGTGGCAGTCAATCTTCCCTTAACCCTGCCGCCTGTAGTGATCGGCTTTCTCCTGCTCATCCTGCTCGGGCAGCAAGGGCTCATCGGAAGAATGGTACTTCAGCCCCTCGGCATCAAGCTGATATTTACCTGGAAGGCGGCGGTGATCGCCACATCAGTGGTCGGCTTTCCTCTCATGGTCAGATCCATACGCACCGCGATGGAGGCAATTGACGGGCGACTTGTGCAAGTATCTCGCCTCCTCGGTGCAGGAATGTTTGATCGCATCATTACAGTCATCCTGCCTCTTTCGGTCCGCGGGGTCATCGCCGGCTCGGTGCTCATGTTCGCCCGAGGACTAGGTGAGTTCGGGGCAACTGTGATAGTGGCCGGCAACATTCCCGGTGTGACACAGACTATACCCCTTGCCATCTATGAATACGCCAGCTCTCCCAAGGGCGACGTCATGGCGCTCAGCCTCTGCGCGGTTTCCGTCTCCATCTCCGTCGTCGTGCTCGTCTTCCACGAGTGGCTCGGCAGACGCATTGTCAGGAACGATTAGCGTGGAACTTCGCGTTACGATACAAAAACGGCTAGGCAATTTCTTCCTCGATACGGACTTTATTGTCGACGGAGAAAGAGTGGGTATCTTCGGCCCTTCAGGTAGCGGCAAATCGACCCTGGTCGGTTTAATCGCCGGTCTTATCAGACCGGATAAGGGCTCTATCATTCTTGACGGAGAAACACTTTTTGACAGCAACACCGGGATGAACACGCGCACGGAAGAAAGGCACATGGGCATGGTTTTCCAGCGTCCCAGCCTTTTCCCCCATCTCAGCGTGAAAGGGAATCTTCTCTACGGCTACAGGCGCTGTGCACCCGAAAACCGCAAGCTTGCCTTTGAGGATGTAGTGGAAGTCCTGGAAATCGGCAATCTGCTCGACCGCGGCGTGAAGCATCTCTCCGGTGGTGAGAAACAGCGCGTGGCTATCGGACGGGCAGTGCTTGGCAATCCCCGCCTCCTCCTGCTTGACGAGCCGTTGTCTGCGCTTGACGACACATTGAAGTTCCACATCGTTCCTTTTCTAAAAAATATATGCGATGTCTTCAATATCCCTTACCTCTTCATATCTCATTCGCTGCTCGAAATGCGGATAATGACCGACCGGATCCTGCATCTGGTGAGCGGACACGTCGTCGAACAGACAACGGCCGAAGATCTCGTGCGTAAGCGGATGGGGCAAAGCATGGCAGGCTATATGAACCTCCTCCGGTTTTCAGAGCCGCGCCATGTGGACGCGCTTTACGCTTACACCTGGGGCAATGCGGAATTGCTCACAGCCTCCGGCGATGACGGCCAGGAAGGCCTTTTCGAACTGTCATCCACGGATATAATGCTTTTCAAGAGCCATCCTGAGGCAATCAGCGCCCGCAACCTCTTGAAGTGCGAAGTAGTCGGCGTCTTTGAAGCCGGCAACAGAATCGCCATTGATTTGGACTGCGGCGGCGGCCGCCTTGTGGCAGAAGTAGTCAGGCAAGCAGCCAACGAGCTGGGCATAAAGGCCGGAGGCGAAGTCTACGCCGCAATCAAGGCAACGGCCTTTAGAAAACTGGGGTAGGGCATGTTCTTGCAGTTCGAGTATATGAGTTTCAAGGGTGAGCGTATTGCCGCTGGCACCCAAAGAGCCTTGGTTTCTCTCTCCAGGAATCGCAAGGACGCTATTTATACATGACGCGCGGCACGCACGTAGAAAACAGCTTGACAAAGGGTGGGCGCTCCTGTAGAAATTGTGTCCGTAACGCATATAATGGGGGGGGAGGACCTTTCCGATAAGAGAAAAGGCAGATAGGAGGAAACTATGCTCATAGTTGGAGAACGGATCAATACGAGCCGAAAGGCCGTTAATGAAGCAGTCGAAAAGCGGGACGCAGCATATATCCAGGCTGACGTGAAGGCACAGGTAGAGGCCGGTGCCGACATCATCGATGTGAATGCCGGTTCGCGATCAGCATCGGAGCTTGAAGACCTCCGTTGGCTGATCAGCGTCATAGAGGAAGCTGTGCCTGCAAGGCTTTCTCTCGACAGCTCGACCCCGGATGCCCTTGCCGCCGTCGTCAATACCGTACGCGATATGCCGATGCTCAATTC
>JADGQN010000458.1 GCA_017881765.1 Syntrophobacterales bacterium
CTTCATGTCAGTAACGTGCCCGATTCGGAGACGGTCAACGCATCGGATGTTTGGAACGTAACCCGTCATGCTTGTTTTCAGTACCAGGTATGAGCCTAATTCTTCGACAGGCTCCTAGTAAGATTACCCTGATCCAATTCTGAGCTTGATCAAAGGGCGATTGTGGGCACAGGGAGTGAGAAGGTGCGATCTTTGGCCGTCGCTACTCCGAACCAACCCGATTACGAGACAGAAAATCGCTTCTTCTATTTCGGTCTCCTTCCGGTGGTGCTGTCCATCGCACTCGTCGTCATTTTCCGCATTGCGCTGCCTTCCACAGCGGTCTTCGAGCCCCACTATCTGCTTGCCGTATTAAACACCGTATTCCTGGCGCTCATACCCTGTACCGTCGCCTATCTCGCGGGGCGAAGCTATGTGACGACCGGCTCGCTGAACATCCTTCTGATTGGCTGTGCACTCCTCGTGTTCGGTGCCGGTAACCTCGTTGCCGGATGGGCGATAGAACATCCAGGGCCAAACAGCACTGTTACCATACATAACATCGCCTCCCTGGTGGCCTCCATCTTTTATGTCATGGCTGCTTTTGTACTGGCCGAGGGAACAACCGAAAGCATGGCCGTACGACGCACGCCGAAGCTGTTCATTGCTTATTTCGCTATCCTTCTCTTTGTCGCCCTTCTCAGCGCTGCAACCATCCTCGGTCTGATGCCCCTCTTCTTCGTCGTCGGCAGAGGTCCCACCCCTCTACGAGAGCTCGTACTTACCGTCGCGGTTATTCTCCATACCCTTTCCGCCATCTTTGCCCTCCGCCTCTACTGGAAAAGACGGATGGCCTTTCTCTATTGGTACGGCCTCGCGCTCCTCCTGATCGCAACGGGTCTTGCTGCCGTTTTGATGCAGACGGCTGTCGGCAGTCCCATCGGCTGGGTCGGCAGAATAGCGCAATATGTCGGCGGCATCTATCTGCTTGCAGCCGTCATAGTCACCGTACGCCAGGCGCGGACGGCCGGCACCAGCGTGGGTACGGCACTGGCATCGTTCTTCAAAGAGTCGGAGCTTCACTACAGGAAGCTGGTGGAGACCGCAAAGGTTGCGATCATTTCGACCGACAGCCGGGGACAGGTCCTGCTATGGAACCCTGCCGCAGAAGAGGTATTTGGGTTTGCCCAAAGAGAGGCGGTCGGTTCCCGTCTGGCTGACCTTGTAGGGCTCGACGGGGCTTTAATGAGCTGGCTCGACAAGCCAGGACCCGCAGAGAGCCATGCGAAGACAGTGGAAGCCACCCTCAACAGGAAAGATGGGTCGGTACTCTTCGCCGAGGTTTCTGCGTGGGCCACGGACGTCGCTGATGGAAGGACGGTAACCTTCGTCATACGCGACATCACTGAACGCAAGCGGGCCGAGGAGGCGCTGCGACAGAGTGAGCGGCTGCACCGGGCAATCGGGGAGTCGATCAACTATGGGGTTTGGGTGTGCGCCCCCGACGGGCGGAACAGTTACGCCAGCGAATCGTTCCTGAACATGGTGGGGTTAACGCAGGATGAGTGCTCCAATTTTGGGTGGGGAGATGTGCTGCACCCGGATGATGCCGAAAAGACCATCGCCGCATGGCAGGAGTGTGTCAGGACGGAAGGGATGTGGGATATCGAGCACCGTTTCCGGGGGGTGGACGGGCAGTGGCATCACGTCCTTGCACGCGGCATACCCGTCCGAAACGAGCAGGGCCAGATTACCTGCTGGGCAGGCATCAATCTCGACATCAACAGGCCGAAAAGGCTGGAAGAAGCCCTGCGTGACCACCAACAGGAGTTGGAAACCAAGAACCGGCAGTTGCAGAACGCCCATGATGAGCTTGAGGTACGAGTTCAGGAGCGCACTGAGGAGCTGCAGCAGGCTTACGACAGACTGATGGAGGAAACCAGGGAGCGGGCGCAGCTTGAAGAGCAGCTCCGCCAGGCCCACAAGATGGAGGCGGTAGGCACCCTTGCCGGCGGTATCGCCCACGATTTCAATAACATCCTCGCGGCGATTATCGGTTTCACCGAGATGGTGCTAGACGACGTTTCGGACAATCCTTTCGTACAGCAGAAGATGGAACGAGTACTTAAGGCCGGCTTTAGGGGGAGAGACCTCGTCAGGCAAATCCTCACCTTCAGCAGGAGAAGTGATGAAGAGAAGAAGGCGCTGCACCTGTCCCCCCTCATCCAGGAGACGTTCAAACTGCTGCGTGCTTCTACACCCACTACCATCGAGATGAAACTCGACCTGGATGACAATCGTGATCTTGCCTACGCCGATCCTTCCCAGATACAGCAGGTCATCATGAACCTCTGCACCAACGCATCCCATGCCATGCGGGAGAAGGGAGGTACGCTGGAGGTATCGTTACGCGCGATCACCATCGATACAGGAGAACTCCTTCCCGAGCCCGATATGACGCCCGGTGAGTATCTGGTCGTGTCGGTCAGGGATACGGGTCAGGGGATGGACGACAGCGTAATGAAGCGGATATTCGAGCCGTTCTTCACGACGAAAGAGAAGGGCCAGGGAACAGGGCTCGGCCTCTCGGTCGTCTATGGCGTCGTGAAGAGCCACAAGGGCGGCATACGCGTGTCGAGCAGGCCCGGACAGGGCTCGGTCTTCAGGGTCTATCTGCCAGCGGCAAGTACGGTGCCAGAGGTCGAGAGTGAAACCGTATCCTGGGACACCTTACCCACGGGGACGGAGAGAATACTCCTGGTTGATGATGAAGAGCCCATCGTGGAGCTGGGCCAGGGAGTGCTCCGCAGGCTCGGTTACACCGTGGTCGCGAAGAGATCGGGCAGGGAGGCACTGGAAACCTTTATGGCGGATGGCACGTTTGACCTTATCATTACCGACCAGACGATGCCCGAGATGACAGGGGTCATGCTCGCGGCCGAACTCCTGAAACTCAGACCCGACCTGCCGGTCATCCTGTGCACGGGTTATAGCGAGAGCATCTCCCGGGAGACGGCACAGGAAATCGGCATAAGGGAGTTCCTGATGAAGCCCCTGTCTAAGCGTGAGCTGGCCGAGGCGGTGCGGAGGGCTCTCAAAGGCAATACATAGCGCATCCGATCATCTATTTTGAGCGGTCGTTGTCCTTTCTGTTCACTGCAACCACTTTCCTTGGAGGTGACTTCGTTATCTGCTTGCTTCCTCTCGTGTTTCTCTCGCCTGACGTCTTTCTATACTATTCCGATTGGTAACAGTTAGGGCTTGTGTTTTCCAGTGAACCGTTGTAATTAATGTCTTGAATTTACTCCACGCAATCCCCGACACGCCGGCTTGGAGAATGGAGGGTCTGGAGAACGATGAATAGATTCTACTCGTGGCCCATACGGGCACATTTAACCATTTTGATCGCCCTGTTGGCGGTCCCATCCATAAGCCTGATTGTCTACTCCGGAATTGCCGAGCGTCGCGAAGCAATAGCTGGTGCCAAGACTGAGTGTTTGAAGTTTGTCAATGACGTAGCGGGTCAGCAGCAGGCCATGATTGCAGGTGCGGAACAACTGGCGACCGCACTTTCTTTGCTTCCCCCGATACAATCTAGAAACCCCGCAGCCGCCAATGCCCTTCTTGCTGAGCTTTTAAGAAAGAATCCTCAATATGCCAATATCTCCGCCTGTGACACATCCGGTCTTATCTGGGCATCGGCAGTCCCCATCGAGGGGAAGGTGTCGCTGGCTGACCGGAGATTTTTTCAAGAGGCAGTCCGTACCGGGATGTTTTCTTCCGGTGAATACGTCGTGGGCCGGGCATTGAAGAAAGGTATTATGAGCTTTGGCTACCCGGTGAAGAACACT
>JADGQN010000459.1 GCA_017881765.1 Syntrophobacterales bacterium
GTCCAGGAAGAAAGGGCCGGGATTTTGTGTTACCATGATGCTTACTGGCGAACCTGTCTCTCATCGAGCGCAGGGTTGTGTATGGTAATGGGATCAAAAAGGTAGTGTAAAAGCAATTAAAAGTATACCAATACATCAAATTCAAATTCGGAACCTCAGGCTCTATCCGCCCCTGCTTCAGGCTCCAATGGCGGGACTTACCCACAGCGCTCTCCGGCAAATTTTCTCCGGATTTGGCGGGGTCGGACTCTTATCAACTGAAATGCTTTGGGCAAAAAGGCTGCCCACTGAGAACTCCAGCATTTCTCCTTATCTGATCAGGACTGTTTTGGAAAAACCGCTTTCCTATCAGCTCCTCGTTTCCACAGACAGAGAAATTGCCCCGGCCATAGATGCCCTTCATAAACTTCAGGCCGATGCTATTGATCTAAACATGGGCTGTCCGGATCGGCGTGTCGGTAAGTCAGGTGGGGGCTTCGCACTGATGGAACAACCGGAGAATGCCCGCCGCATCGTGATCGAGGCGAGAAAGGGCACGCGTCTACCCCTTACTGCGAAAATCCGGCTCAGTGTCGAACTCAATGGACAGGCATTGAAGGAGTTTTGCACCATGCTCGAAGATGAAGGTATTGATATGCTGTCGGTTCATGCCCGGTTTAAGGAAGAGTCATTTGCAAGAACGCCGCGATGGGAGTGGATTGCCAGGATAAAGGAATGGCTCAGGATTCCCGTTATCGCCAATGGCGGGATATTCACCGTCCAGGACGCCAAAGATTGCCTGCGGGTCTGTGGCGCCGACGGGCTGATGCTTGGTCGCGGGGCGGTTGTCAAACCCTGGCTTTTTGCCGAAATTGCTCGGGAGCTTTATGACTGCGACATTGTCGGACCGGTAGTATCCCTGCCCGTGGTCTATAATAACTTTATAAATCTTATCAACGAGCTTTTCGGACCTGAACGCCGG
Organism: Syntrophobacterales bacterium; assembly: GCA_017881765.1. GTDB lineage: Bacteria > Desulfobacterota > Syntrophorhabdia > Syntrophorhabdales > WCHB1-27 > JADGQN01. The sequence goes on from JADGQN010000459.1 coordinate 962, forward strand.
CTCGGCAGACTTAAAGAATTTACCCATCATTTTGCCGGAAACTATAAATTTGGACACCAGCTCAGCTCGAGGATTCAAGGCAGCAAGAGCATGGAAGAAGCAGGAGAGAGGGCCGCTCTTTTCTTTGAAAATAACAGCTTTTGACAATCATGGTCTGACAGAAATCATGGTCTGTCTTGCTTTTTCGAGGGCTTTCAGGCTAAACTGTACCTAACGATGGGGATGGAGTCCCCCTGATAACCGCCTTGACTCGGCTGATGACTCCTACCGCATGAGGTCGTGGTGCGGTGAGTCGTTCGCGATTACTTACCCGCTGCCAAGCGGGTTTTTTGTTGCCTTCACCACCGCTGAACTACCCCGCAGGAGGAGATCACTTCATGGAACATCTTTATGGCATCGCTTCACTGTGGCTGGGGCTTGCCGTTTTTTCAGCGATGGTTGCCTACCACTTGCGTATTTCGATTGCACTCGTTGAGATCTGCGTGGGCGTGGCCGCGGGTGCGGCGGCAACGGGCTTCGGCAGCCCGGACCTTCTCGCCCCGGATCTTGAATGGCTGCGATTTCTGGCCTCCTCCGGCGCGGTTCTGCTCACGTTTCTCGCGGGTGCTGAGCTGGACCCGGACGTGCTCCGGACGAAACTGAAAGAGGTCTCGGTCGTCGGGTTGATCGGCTTCCTTGCGCCTTTTTTCGGCTGTACAATGGTCGCGCACTATCTTCTGCACTGGAACTTTCAGGCGAGCTTACTTTGTGGCGTCGCCCTTTCCACTACTTCCATGGCAGTAGTCTACGCAGTGATGCTGGAAACAGGACTAAACAGGACAGAATTCGGTAAGGGTATTCTGGGAGCGTGCTTTATCAACGACCTCGGAACCGTGATCACCCTCGGCCTCCTGTTCGCTCCATTCACCTACCGGACGGTTGTCTTTGTTTTCGTGAGTACGCTGGTGCTGGCTCTGCTGCCCTATCTGACCGGCTGGATAACGCGCCTTTACGCCTATCGCACTGCCGCCATCAGGACGAAGTGGGTGATGCTCGTCTTGTTTGGGTTGGGCTCCCTGGCTCTTTGGTCAGGCAGTGAGGGCGTCCTTCCTGCCTACATTGCCGGTATGGTCCTCGCTGGAAGCGCCGCGAGAGATGCTGCATGGGTCAGGCGGGTTCGGACGCTGACCGTCGGATTTCTCACACCCTTCTATTTTCTCCGTGCGGGCATGCTCGTTTCTGTCACGGCATTGATCTCCGCCCCCCTTGTCTTCATCGCATTACTGGGAGGCAAGGTGCTTTCAAAGATTTTCGGCCTCTATCCGTTTATACGGCTGTTCAGACAGGATCGCGACGAGCGTTGGTACTATACGCTGCTCATGTCAACGGGCCTCACCTTCGGAACGATTTCCGCCCTCTATGGCTTCTCGCACGGAATTGTCTCCGAGGGACAGTATTCTTTTCTTGTGGCAACCGTCATCGCCAGCGCTGTCGTTCCGACGCTGATTGCCGGTGCAGCCTTCCTCCCGCGACATCTATTATTGCCCGCGGAGGAGCGATCCATTGAAGAGGTACAGACTGAAGGTTTGGGTGAAGAATGATGAGGTGAGCGAGGTCCATCGCCCTATTTCGGTTTTTGGCTCCCGATCCCCACTACCTCTTCCGCCCAGTAGACGGCTTTTAGATAGTTCTCGGGGATACTTTTCCGGTCAAGGTTAATCCTGGAGGCACTCTCGAAGCACGTGTCCCAATCGCCACTTTCGTAGCTTACGACCAGATCGTAAAGGTCCCTGTAAGAGTTTTCCTCACCCAGCAGTGCTCCCTTCACCTCTTTTCCCAGGTTCATCCCTTCCAGGATCTCTGCCAGAGGACGGCCGATCAACACGTCGAGCATCGAGAACATGCCCATAAGGAAGAGCTCCGACTCGTGTCCCTTCAGGCCGAGATCGGCGGCAAGCAGTTCGCACATCTGCGCCCGGATAAGGGAACGTAAGACCAGCTCTGGCGGCTTATCCACGCCCATTAAGGTAAAGAGGACGAGAGAAGCCCACCTCCTTATCTCCTCCTCACCCAGAAGCACTATGGCGCTCAGGAGAGACGTGATCTCATCCCTGAAACCGAAGTATGCAGAGTTGATATATTTGAGCAGGGTGTAGCAGAGGGTCATATCCTGTTTTATAATCCGTTCAAGGGCGCGGAAATCGAGCTCCTTTTTGTTAGTCTCCTGCAACATCCTCATATAATTCAGCTTGTAGCCCGGAATGGCCTTGCCCGGCACTATAACCGGCTTACTGAAGAAGTAGCCCTGGAAGAACGAGTATCCCATGGAGAGGGCCGACTTGAACTCATCCAGGGTCTCAACCTTTTCAGCGAGGAACTTCCCGCGGCCGTTGCCGAATTTCTGGATAATGGCCTGGCTTTCTTCCCGGGTGCTCTGGGCGAAATCAACCTTCACGATGTCAGCCAATGACAGCAGGGATCTCTGTGCTTCGTTGGCGATAGTGTAATCGTCCAGGGCCAGCGTGTACCCTGCTTTCTTCAACTCCTGGCACGCCTTCAGAACCGTCTCGTCCGGCTCAATGTCTTCGAGGATCTCTATCACCGTTGATTTATTGGGAAGCAGCCCGGCAACACCATTGAGCAGGAGATCTCTCGTCAGATTGATGAACGCCTGGGTCGGCGGGGCCACTACACGCTGGCTCAGGAACAGGTATGTGTTGCTAATTACTGCTAAAGAAGCCTCTGTTCCGTCAGTTGCATCGTAGCTGTTGGTCAATCCGGAACGGTGCAGCAGCTCATAGCCGATGACTTTCTGAAACCTGTTGAAAATAGGCTGGCGTGCGACATAGATATCCATTGCTATAGTTATCGGCCATTTTTCCA
>JADGQN010000460.1 GCA_017881765.1 Syntrophobacterales bacterium
AACACAACTCGTGAGACCGATGCTGAAGATCCTGGGATACTCGGTTGAACCGAAGCCCAAGTTCTTCGAGGATAACGTCAAGGGGCCTGATTTCGCCCTTTTCTGTTCGGAAGAGGATCGGCTGGTCAACTCCAAGCGGTGGGGTACGAAAGAGTTCTACCGAAATGCAGCCGCCGTCCTCTCCGTCAAGAGGTATGGCAGAAACCTGGGTGAAGGGATCAGTGGCTTCTACCTTGATTTCGAGAACAGGATCCCCGTGTACCAGACCTTCTACCTCGTCAAGAAGGCGGAGACACCCTGGGGCATACTGACGAATGGAAAGAACTGGATCCTCCTCAGAAGGCCCAGAACCTTCGAGAAGCGCCTTATAGAGCTGGACCTCGGTACAGAAGACGGGACACCCGACCAAGGAGTCCTCCATCTCCTTTACCATCTCTTCTCCTGCGAAGGCCTGGCGCGTGGCCTTCCTGCGCTTCTGGAGGAAGAACGGACCAGCATGATCGGGTTCCTGAAAGAGAAGAAAGCAGCGATCACAACGGCCCTGGATAATGTTTATAAAAAGGTGGAGGTCTACCCAAGACTGCTGCCTCTCTGCAATGAACTCTTCCCTGAGTGGAGACTTCCTTTGACCGAAGCCTACTTGAAAGAGAGGGATGCATTGCCCCCGGTTAAGGTCAAGCCCGGTCCGGGCGAAGTCAACCCATATGACGCATCCGACATCTTCACGTACCTCCTTACCAGAAAAGAGCAGGTTACGCTCGATGTGGAAGAGATCATCCAGGAGGGTGCAAAGGATGCCCTCACGAAAGAATCTATGTTCGCCTTGAGAATACTCGATATGACACCCGGATGTGGCGCTGCCGTGTCAGCACTCCTGGAGGGGCTCATATACCTGGCTTTTGCTCTCCCTTACCGCGAGAGAAATACCTTTATAGCCGAGTGGGAGAACGAGCAGACGCTCAACAGGTACATCCTGGACAACGTCCTGTACGGCGTCGAGAAGTCCCATGTGGCTCTCGACATCCTTCAGAACAATGTGCGAAGCCGGTTTAGCGAGGAGGCCAGACATTATCGGTTTGGCGATGTGTTGCTTGGCATGTCCCTGGCTGATCTGGCAGGCCGCAGCGACGGAAAGGAGCAGATAGACCTTTTTTCAAAACCTCCCGTGAGGGCGATCGAGGAATTCAGGAATCTATACAGGGTATACTTCTCGCTTTCGGACAGGATAAAGGAAGATATCGAGATAAAGCGCGAACTCCAGATCAAGCTGAACCGGTATGCGGAACGGCTCCGGGATATCCTGGATTTGACGACGGCAGCCTTTTTCACGAAGAAGGCTGACGACAAGAAGATCAAGGAGCTCCTCTATGCGCTCGACAGCGACGAGCAGTGGTGGCAGGGCATGCGAAGACATGAATGGTTCGCTTCCTCCAAAGAGCTGGCATGGCGACACGGTTTTTTCCATATGGAGATAGAGTTCCCTATCCTGCTTAATGATGCGTTTGATCTGATCCTCATTCAGCCGTGGCTCGCATACGTGTGGGAGGAGAAGGTGCCCGTGCTCGAGGTCGCGAAGGCGTATATCAAGCGGGCAGCCGCTTACCTGAAGCCTGAAGGGAAGATCGTGCTGGTCACCGGAGACGGTACGGACAAGCTCGCGGAAGAGCTCATCAAATCGAAGAAATATCAGGTGAGTCCAAAAGGGACGTGCATCCTTCTCAAGAAAGGCTAGTTTCATGGGGGGAATCTCAGCAAACCATGGCATCACGATGGGTGCCTTTGTATTGACGACCCATGGGCCGCGGCAGGTATACGAGCTACTGGGCAAGCCCATTACGCTCATCGTCGATGGCAAGCCATTTTTGACGAGTGGCAAAGGGTTCTTCAAGGCCGGCAGACGCCTTATTTTCAGGCTTGAAACGGAGGAAGGCTTTGGGGTCGATCTTACGGAGAATCATCCCGTGCTGAGAGTTGCTTCTTCGGCACGCTCGGGCGCCCGTGCCGAATGGACTGAGATGAGAAGCATCCGACCGGGAGATAGGCTTCTTTTGCATAACCATCGTCTGTTCTGGAACTGGCCGGGTGAATACGGCGAAGCCGAAGGCTATCTGATCGGCCTTCTACTCGGGGAAGGCACATTCAAACAGGATACATCGGCGGCTTCAGTCTGGATCCCCGCCGCCAGTCAGTTGCTCGTCAGTGAACCGGAAAAGTGGACAAGACCTTACCAGAAAGGCGAGTCCGAAAGTCTGGAGGTGCCCCTGCCTCCGAACGAGACGAGGCTCTCGCTGGGTCATATCAAGGCGATGGCCCTGCGCCTTGATATACTCCCCAAGGAAAGGAGCATAGCGCCGGCCCTGGAGAAATGCTCATCAGATTTTTATAGGGGGTTTTTGAGAGGGCTCTTCGATTGTGACGGTTCTGTACAAGGCACACAGAAAAAGGGGGTGAGTATTCGACTTCCGCGGAAAGACGTCCATTTTCTGCAGGCTTTGCAGCGGATGCTGCTCAGGCTCGGCATGGTCGGCAGGATCACGGAAGAGCACAGACCGGACGACGCAATTCCATCAGGGAAAGATGACAAGCGGAAACCGTCTTCAGGCAAAGTACGCCATGAGCTACTGATCACCAATAACAATGTGCAGTACTTTGATCAACTTGTGGGCTTTGCCAATCCTGTCAGGCAGGCTCGCCTCAAACAGCTGCTGACCAGTTATAAGAGAATTCTCAATCGCGAGCGTTTTACAGTCACGGTAAAGGGACTCTTGCCCCAGTCTGTCGAGGACGTTTACGCTGTGCGCGTGCCGGGTGTAAATGCGTTTGACGCGAACGGCTTTTACGTACATAATGGCGGCCGGGACGTGTGACGCGCACAGAAGACTAAAAGCTTTTTCTATGAGGATGGATGAGCCATGGTGTCTTGTGACTAAGGAGGGTCACGCAGTCAATGACTGAACGAATTATTGCAAAATCAGCGACAGTGCTACTTATTGGCCTTATTTTCGGCGCCGGCAGTATGCTTATCAGTTGCTCGTTTATGGCGGACCTGTCGAAGAAGACGAGCCAGGATACTCCTCCTGTGGTCTATCCTTCGGTGGACGAGCAGAAGCCCGTCAGGCCCGACGCGAAGTAAAAACGGGAAAGGCTGATGACGGAATGGATCCTGCTCGGCGTGCTTGCAGTGCTTGTTCTCTCGATTGTCGCAGTCGTCATCGGGCGGCACGCCAAACTAAGAAACGTCTTCACGACCACGGCCGCATCGCTTTGCGATCCTGATTCCTGGCACGTGACGTTCTACGTGAGGACATTTGTCGTAAAGGGAAAGATCGAAGGCTATCCCATGGGTTTCACAACATCAGGCGACGTCAAAGGCTCTGCTCTTGCGCACGCATACTTGCTTTTAGAGCATCCGATCAAAGAAAATTTCCGGTTTTATCAGCAGAGCGACCCATCTTGCGTCCCTCCGGCGATAAGGACACAGATAGAGGCCATTCAGGAGGTCCCGGGCTTCTACGCCTTGATCCTGACCTCCCGTGAGACGCCGCTGCTCGCCAAACTGCTTTCGAGACCGATCGGGCTTGGCTACAGGCCGGGGCTGCTCCTGTGCACGATTGAAAAGGCTTCTTTCGATCCCGATTCGCTGCGGCAAAGATTCGCGCTGCTGGTAGAACTTGCACTGCACGGAGCCTGATAGAAGCATCAGGACCCAACTATTTTCAGGGGGATTTCAACATGAAGGTAAGGGCAAAAGACTTTTTCAGCAAGGTAGAAAAAGAGAAGATCAAGCAGGCAGTGACGGAAGCAGAAAAGGAGACC
>JADGQN010000104.1 GCA_017881765.1 Syntrophobacterales bacterium
TTCCAACCGCTCTTTGGCACCGAATGGCAGGGGCGTAGGTCTTCTCATGGGACCTCCTGAAGGAGAAATAGACTTCAGGAGTTATTCTATCATTAGTGCGTAATAGATAGCAACTGCGTATGACAAGCTGTTCAACGGCATCTAACATTTCGATAACGCGACTGCGGAGCAAGTGGACCCATTATGATTCTCCATGCAGCGGGTGGAGAATCTTATTTTCTTACTCTTCGCAATCTGATGGCATAGTTCCTCCATTTTTGGCAATCCTTATCATGTGGGTTCCCTACCTCGGGTTGTTTGGGAAAACTATCAAACATGTGCCTTTCCGGCAACCCTGTAGTCCCTGGCGAGATAGGTTCGGCGGTTAAGTAACAGGTGTTGTGATTGATACCAAATCTGGCTTTGACTGTGATAAAATAAGCCAACAGTCGCCTTTTAGGCCCAAAATCGAGATTGAGTATTGTTTCTGGAGGGGACGCATGGTAACGAACGACGAGATCGCAAAAGCCATGACCCTGCGATTGGATAGAGTACTCGAGGACCTGCCTTCCATGCCCCCGTTCGTGGAGGGTATACGGAGGGCGTCGAAGAGGAAATTCACGCTCGACCGTGCGGAGACGGTCCTTTCCCTCAAAAACGCGCTGCGCTACGTACCCGAGCAATGGCACGCGAAGCTCGCACCCGAGTTCCTGGACGAACTCCTCACCATGGGGCGCGTCTACGCCTACCGCTTCAGACCTGCAGGGCAGATCAAGGGAAACCCGATCGACGCTTATCCGGGCCGCTGCATCGAGGGCAGGGCATGTCAGGTGATGATCGACAACAACCTCGATTTCGACGTTGCGCTCTACCCCTATGAGCTCGTTACCTACGGCGAGACCGGCCAGGTGTGCCAGAACTGGATGCAGTACCGGTTGCTGAAGGCCTACCTGCAGGCAGTTACAGACGAGCAGACGCTTGTTGTTGAATCAGGCCATCCGGTCGGCCTTTTTGCATCGCACCCGGGTGCCCCGCGGGTGATCGTCACTAACGCCCTGATGGTCGGCTGCTTCGACGACCAGGAAAACTGGCACCGCGCCGCGGCGCTGGGGGTCGCTAACTATGGCCAGATGACTGCGGGGGGCTGGATGTACATCGGGCCGCAGGGCATCGTCCACGGCACGTACAGCACGGTCCTCAACACGGGGCGGACCCGTCTTAACCTCGCTGCAGACGGGGACATGACCGGCCACCTCTTCGTCTCCTCGGGTCTGGGAGGCATGAGCGGCGCTCAGGGAAAGGCGATCGAGCTGACCAACGGCGTCGGGATCATCGCCGAAGTCGACCCCTCCCGCATCGAAACGAGGCGCTCTCAGGGCTGGGTGGGCAGGGTCGCGGAGTCACCCGCCGAGGCCTTTCACATGGCCCACGAGCACCTGGCACGGAAGAAGTCCGTCTCGATCGCATTCTACGGGAACATCGTCGACCTGCTCGAATACGCCGTGAACAACAATGTGCAGATCGAGCTCCTTTCCGACCAGACCTCCTGCCACGCCCCGTACGAAGGGGGCTACTGCCCCCAGGGCCTGACTTTTGAGGAGCGGACGCAGCTCCTCAAGACCGACCCTTCCATCTACCGGGATTTGGTAAACCGGTCGCTGAAGCGCCACTTCGAGCTGATCAAGATCCTCGTCGGCCGGGGGACCTATTTCTTCGATTACGGCAACAGCTTTATGAAGGCCGTCTTTGACGCGGGTGTCCCCGAGATATGCAAGAACGGGCGAGACACGCGAGACGGCTTCGTCTTCCCCTCATACGTCGAGGACGTCATGGGGCCTCTTCTCTTCGACTACGGATACGGACCGTTCCGGTGGGTTTGTCTCAGCGGCTCACCCGAGGACCTGCGAAAGACTGACCGGGCGGCAATGGAATGCATCGATCCGAACCGCAGCTTCCAGGACAGGGACAACTACGCGTGGATCAGGGACGCCGAAAAGAACAGGCTCGTCGTGGGAACGCAGGCACGGATCCTGTACCAGGATGCCGAGGGCCGGATGCGCATCGCCCTCAAGTTCAACGAGATGGTGAGGACGGGACAGATCGGTCCGGTCATGCTCGGGCGCGACCACCACGATGCGGGTGGTGTCGATTCGCCCTTCAGGGAAACGGCGAACATCAAGGATGGGAGCAATATCATGGCGGAGATGGCCGTGCAGTGCTTCGCCGGGAACGTGGCCCGGGGAATGAGTCTCGTGGTGCTCAGCAACGGCGGGGGTGTCGGCATAAGCAAAGCGATCAACGGCGGCTACGGCCTGGTGCTGGACGGGAGCACGCGGGTCGACGAGATTATCCGGCGGGCCGTGCTCTGGGACGTGATGGGCGGCGTCGCGCGAAGGGCGTGGGCACGCAATGAGGGCTCGCTCGAGACGGGCATCCGATACAACGAGGGGCGGCGCGGTTCCGATCACCTGACGCTCCCTTACCTCGCCGACGGCGAAGCCCTGGCCAAGTTGGTGGACAAGGCCTTCACAGAAGGTTTACCGTAAACCATGGATCATCTCACAGGTGAAACCGACGATGGATAATACCGATTTGCATTCAAGCGGACGACCCAGCCTTCGGCCGGGTACCCCGGGCGGCAGCGAAGAGCCCCACCAGCAAGCGGGTACCCGGGCGTACTCAGAAGTACGTCGAGGAGAGCGACGCAGCGACAACGAAGGTATATACTTGAAGGCGAATCGGAGTAAGATCTTCGAGACGGTACCCAATTTCTCCGAGGGCAGAGATCAGTCGAAGATCGAGGAGATCCTCGACGCCTTTCGGGGGCGCAGCGGGGTCAAGCTGATCGACCACGAGGCGGACGCGGACCACAACAGGTGTGTCGTGACCGCAATCGGGGAACCAGGGCCTCTCAAAGAGGCAGTGCTTGCGGCCGCGGGCGTGGCGGTACGTGTAATCGACCTGCGTCTCCACAAGGGGCAGCATCCGAGGATGGGCGCCGTCGACGTGGTCCCCTTCATCCCGATAAAGAAGGCTACGATGGAGGAAGCGGTTGCGCTCTCGCGGGAAGTGGCCCGCGCAATCGCCGGGACGTATCAGATACCCGTCTTTCTGTACGAGGAATCGGCCTCTGATCCGGCACGGAGGAACCTCGCCGACATTCGCAAGGGTCAGTTCGAGGGCATGGCCGAGAAGCTGAAGCTGCCCGAGTGGAAGCCTGATTTCGGCAACCCGGCGCCCCACCCGAGCGCGGGCGTGGTCGCGGTCGGAGCCCGGATGCCGCTTGTGGCCTTCAACGTGAACCTCGGCACCGACAACATGGAGATCGCCAACTCAATCGCAAGAGCAGTGCGCCATCAGAGCGGCGGCTTGCGCTACTGCAAGGCCATCGGTGTTGACCTGAAGGCGCGGGGCATCGTCCAGGTTTCGATGAACATGACGGATTTCACACGAACACCGCTCTACCGTGTGGTGGAGCAGATCCGGGCCGAGGCGCGCCGTTACGGCGTCAGCATCGTGGGGAGTGAGATCGTGGGCATGGTACCGATGGCGGCACTCGTGGACACGGCAGCCTACTATATGGGTCTCGAGCACTTCAGTATCGACCAGGTGCTGGAGCAGAAGCTGATGGAATGATCCAGATGGACGGCAATCTCATCATCAGAAATGCGGCTGAACTGGTGACTGTCAGCGGATTTGCGGGAAAGAAGGGCTCCGCAATGGCAGACCTCGGTGTCGTCCGGAATGGGGCTGTGGTCGTCGAGAGAGGCACCATTACCCGGGTCGGATCGACCGACGAGGTCCTGGGCGGCCTGGATCCTGCGCGCTACTCGGTCATTGATGCAACCGGAAAGGCTGTACTGCCAGGCTTTGTCGACGCCCACACGCACTTCGTCTTCGGCGGTTTTCGCGCGGAGGAGTTCTCCTTCAGGCTGCGCGGTATGAGCTACATGGAGATCATGCAGCGGGGCGGCGGCATCGCCAGCAGCGTGGAGGCAACCCGTTCCACTACGAAGGATCAGCTGATCGCATCCGGGAAAAAGAGGCTCGATCGCATGCTCTCTTTCGGCGTCACTACCGTCGAAGGCAAAAGCGGCTATGGCCTCGACCGGGAGACGGAGATAAAGCAGCTTGAAGTGATGAAGGTGCTCGACGCCACCCACCCTATCGACATTGCCCGCACGTTCCTTGGCGCCCACGCGGTCCCGAAGGAATACCGGGGCGATCCCGACAGGTACGTGGACTATCTCATCCGCGACGTGCTCCCGGAGATCGGCCGACTTAACCTCGCGCAATTCTGCGACGTTTTCTGCGAGAAAGGTGTCTTTGACCTCGCGCAATCGCGACGCCTTCTCGATGCTGCCCGCTCGTTCGGCCTGGCGCCGAAGCTCCACGCAGACGAGCTCACGCCACTGGGCGGCGCGGAGCTCGCAGCGGAACTGGGCGCGGTTTCCGCGGACCATCTCCTCTATGCATCGGAAGAAGGGATCGCGCGGATGGCAGCGCGCGACGTTGTCGCTGTGCTGCTCCCGGCAACCGCCTTCACCTTGAAAGAGCCATATGCCCCGGCCCGTTCGATGATCGACCGCGGCTGCGCGGTTGCGCTCGCCACTGACTTCAACCCAGGGAGCTGTTTCTCGGAGTCGATCCCGCTCATCTTTGCCCTTGCCACCCTCTACATGGGAATGACGCCCGAAGAGGCGGTCACAGCCTGCACGCTCAATGGCGCCGCGGCCCTCGGTCGGGCGGAGACCATCGGGAGCCTCGATGCGGGAAAGCAGGGCGACCTCATCATCCTCGAATTTCCCTCGTATCTTTTCATCCCGTACCACGTCGGAGTGAACTGTGTCGAGAAGGTGGTCAAGAGGGGCAAGGTCGTTTACGATTCAGAAACAGAACCACGACGAGGGAGTGAGTCATGCTTGTAGACCATACAGTACGGGAGCTTCTTGAACGGGTAGCCTCAGGCGAGCCGGTTCCCGGCGGCGGCTCGATCGCCGCCCTTTGCGCTGCGCTCGCAGCGGGTCTCGCGGAAATGGTCGCGCACCTGACCGTCGGCAGGCTGGACGACCCCGCTCTTGATCGGGAAATGAACGACCTGATCGACCGGGCGCGTGCGTTGAGAAGTGAGCTTACCCGGGCGGTCGATCATGATTCGGAGGCCTATAGCAAGGTGATGCAGGCGTACCGCGGGCCGAAGAGCACCGACGAATTGAAGCGACTGCGTACCGAGGCGATCCAGGAGGCGCTGAAGGAAGCGGCACGCGTGCCTCTCGCCGTGGCCGAAATGGGCGTAGAGATTCTCGGACTGGCGAGTATTGCTGTCAACAAGGGAAACAGGAACGCGGTGACCGACGGGCTGGTCGGCGCACTCATGGCGCGCTCGGCGGTTCTGGCTGCTATTGCGAATGTCAGGATAAATCTCCAGTCGATCATTGACGAGGGGTTCGTACAGAAGGCCCGCGCCGATTCGGAATTTCTGGAGAAGAAAGCCCTCGCTGCCGAAGAGATGATCCGCTCGGCGGCGCAACCTAAAGTAACCGGAGGCCGGTAGCGCCCGATGCAGCTATTCCTCGAGCAGCTTCTGAACGGCATCGCAATGGGCTCGATCTATGCCCTCGTGACCCTCGGGCTCGCACTTGTATACGGTGTCATGAGGATTCTGCACGTTGCCCACGCCGCGGTCTACACGATCGGCGCCTATGCGGGCCTCTACCTCTTTGGCGCCACGGGCAGCCTGGCCGTCGCCTTCCTCGGCTCGATGGCGATCTGCGCGGCTGTCGGTGTTATCATCGAGCGCTTCCTCTATTTCCCCTTGCTCAAGTACCCACCCTTCGTGCCCCTGATCGGCAGCATCGCCGTCCTGCTCTCCATCGAGGAGGCGGCACGACTCGTGGCAGGGCCTTACATCCTCACGTTCCCGGCAAAGCTCCCGTTCCCCGATGTGTACGTGGGTGGGATCCAGATATCATCAGGGCTGCTGGCCATCTACGTGATTACCGCCGCGGTGCTGCTCGTCTTGTGGTACATCACCACCCGGACCGAACTGGGCCTCGCCATGCGCGCAGCCTCCCAGGACGCGGTCATCGCGGGCACCATGGGCATCAATAGCCACGCGATCATCACGATTACTTTTGTTATAGGGTCGGCCACAGCGGCAATTGCGGGGATCTTGGTCGGCATCTATTACAACCAGGTCTACCCCACGATGGGAACGGTGCCGGCGTACAAGACACTTGCCCTGATCGTCGTTGGCGGGCTCGGCTCGGTGCCGGGCGCCGTTATCGCATCGCTGGCCCTCGGCATGGCAGAGACACTGCTCATCGGCTACGCAAACATCCCCCTCCCGAGGGACGCACTCGCTTTTATCGCCATGATCGGTGTCCTTATGTGGCGGTCTGAAGGACTGCTCGGTTCATCAAGGTAGGAGACAGCATGAGCGCCTACGTCACCACGATCGCAACAATGATTACCATCCAGGCCATCGCCGTCTGCGGCCTTAACGTGATCGTCGGTTACGCGGGACAGATCTCTCTCGGGCACGCCGCGTTCTTCGGGATCGGGGCCTACGCCGCCGCTCTGCTCGCCACAAAGGCGGGGCTTTCCTTCTGGATGGGTCTTCCCCTGGTGATCTGCATCAGCGGTCTCATCGGGCTTTTACTGGGACTCCCGAGTATACGGGTGCGTGAGGATTTCCTCGCCATCACCACCATCGGCATCAACTTCATCGTGGAGGCTCTCTTCCGGTACGTGCCGTTTTTCGGCGGTGCGCTCGGTATCGGGGGGATCCCGAGGATCGTCCTCTTCGGGATCAGGATGAAGGGTGAAGCGTTTCTCTTGCTTTCGGCAGGCTTCCTTGCGATCTGCATGATGCTCTCCTGGTGGCTTACCAGAAGCTGGGCAAGTCTTGCGTGCTACGCGATCAGAGAGGACGAGTCAGCCGCCTCCACGCTGGGCATCTCACCGGTGCGGTTCAAGCTCTTCGCCTTTGTCATCGGGACGGCGATGGCCGGGCTCGCCGGCTCCCTTTACGCGCACTATATGCAGTTCATCAGCGCCGGCGACTTCTCATTCCCCGTTTCCGTCGGCTTCCTGAGCATGCTTGTTCTCGGCGGCATGGGGACCCTCTGGGGCCCGCTTATCGGGACTATAATTCTTGGGATCCTTCCGGAGGCCTTCCGTTCGTTGGTCGACTACCGGATTTTTCTTTACACGCTGCTCCTGCTTCTGATGATCAGATTTCAGCCGGGTGGTTTGCTGGGTGAGGGAAGCGCGGCCCGCCGTGTACTTGCGCCGCTTCTTCGTGGAGGGAGACGATGAGCGACGCGCTTCTCTCGGTACGTGGTGTGTCGCGCCACTTCGGAGGGCTGAAGGCGGTGGACGCCGTCGACTTCGACTTGTTCCCGGGTGAGATCCTTGGGATCCTCGGGCCGAACGGCGCGGGAAAGACCGTCCTCTTCAACCTGATATCCGGGATTTACACGCCGTCAGCCGGCGACATCTTCTTTCGCGGAGCCCGGATCGGCGGCCTCCCGCCGCATTTGATCGCGCGCTCGGGCATCGGCAGGACCTTTCAGATCGTCAAGCCCTTTGGCACATTAACCGTTCTCGAAAACGTGCTCGTCGCACGCGGTATCACCCGCTACCCGAGCCTGTTCTCCATCTGGGGTCGCTGGCGAACGCGGGCTGAGGTGAAGGAAGCCATGGACGTGCTCGAAAAGGTAGGGCTGGCGGACCTCGCCGATCGCAGAGCAGGACTCCTCCCGCTCGGCAACCTGAGGCGGCTGGAGATCGCACGGGCGCTCGTCGTGGGCCGCGTGCTCCTTCTTCTGGACGAATCCTTCTCGGGTCTGCGGCACGAAGAGATCGAGCAGCTCGAGGCACTCATCCGGAAGATCCGCGACGACGGCCGCACCGTAATACTCATCGAGCACAACATGCGGGTGACCATGAACCTGTGCGACCGGATCGTCGTTCTCGACCACGGGCGGAAGATTGCTGAAGGGGTACCGGCCGAAATCCAGCAGGACGAAAGGGTCATAGAAGCCTACCTCGGCCGTAAGGGAGTCGTGCATGCTGCTTGAGGTACGTGACCTCCACATCTCATACGGCGATATCCAGGCGGTCTGCGGCGTCGGATTCCACCTCGAGGAAGGTGAGCTGGTTTCGATCATCGGCGCGAACGGGGCGGGCAAGACGTCGATCCTCCAGAGTATCATGGGGATAGTGTCAACAAAGAAAGGGAGCGTGATCTTCAAAGGAAGGGAGATCAGCGGCCTCGCGTCGCATGAGCGCGCCCGGATCGGAATCCGCATGGTCCCCGAGCGTTCCCGTGTCTTCCCACGGCTCACCGTTTACGAGAACCTCCTCGCGGGGGCGTACGGGCTGCGAAAGAAGATCGACGTGGAGAAACGCACGGAATGGCTCTACTCGGTCTTCCCCGTACTGAAGGAGAGGAGCAGCCAGCTGGGACACACGCTTTCCGGAGGGGAACAGCAGCAGCTCGCTATTGCCCGCGCGCTCATCTCGGAGCCTGAGCTCCTCTTGGTTGACGAGGTCTCGATGGGATTAATGCCGAAGCTCGTGGACGAGGTGTTCGAGGTGCTCCGGCAGCTGAATAAGGAGCAGGGGTTGAGCATCCTGCTGGTCGAGCAGAATGTAGTGGCATCGCTCGCCATTTCGACGCGGGGCTACGTCCTGGAGACGGGCACCTGCGCCATTCAAGGAGACGCCGCGGAGCTTGCCGACAACCCGCGGGTCAAGGAGGTATACCTGGGGCATTGAGGACCGTAGGACGTGGGACGTTCGCCCTGCGGGCTGCGACGTGAACGAAAATGGTTCTATGATCTTGGCATAACCAAAAATAAAGGCAGGAGGTGCGGACATGAAGTGGAAGGGAATAGCGTCAGTTGCAGTAGCGGTTTGCTTTGTCTGGGCCGGGATGGCAGGTGCGGCGGAAACAATCAAGATCGGGGTGCTCGCCCCGCTGACGGGACCTGCCGCGGCGGACGGCCTTTCCGTCCAGAACTCGCTCCAGTTGGCTCTTGAGCGCGTTAACGCCGAAGGCGGCATACTCGGACAGAAAGTTGAGCTCGTCATCTACGACGATCGCAGCGAGGCGAAGGATGCGATTGGTCTGGCGCGGAAGCTGATCGAGCAGGACAAGATCGTTGCCTTCGTGGGCGGCTCTTACAGCAATCCGACCCGCGCGGTCGCGCCGATATTCCAGGAAGAGAAGATCCCTCAGGTTGCGGCGTATGCGGTCCACCCCGACGTGACAAAGGCGGGCAACTACAACTTCAGGAACGGCTTCCTCGGTAAGGTCGAGGGACAGTCTGCCGCGTACGCGGCGGTGAAGATGCTGAAGGCAAAGAGAATTTCTCTTCTGACGAGCGACAACGATTTCGGCCGCGAACTTGCGGAGGGCTTCAAGAGCTACATTGCGACGAAGGCAGGCGGCGCTGCCACGATCGTCTCTGCGCAGGTCTACCCCATGGCGGAGAAGGATTTCAGACCGTACCTGACAAAAATTAAGCAGGATAACCCGGATCTGATCCTAGCGAGCGGCTACTACTTCCAGACGGGGCCGACCGTGAAACAGGCGCGCGAACTGGGTATCAAGGCGACCATCGTCGGCGAGGAGGGTGCGGATTCACCCAAGTTCGTGGAAATAGCGGGACCGCAGGCTGCCGAGGGTTTTGTTATTGTGACGAACCTGAACCGCGACGATAAGAGGCCGGAGGTGCAAAAGTTCCTGAGCACCTACGAACAGCGCTTCAAGATCCAGCCGGACATGGTGGGCGCCTCGGCCTACGATGCTTTCATGATTATCGTGGATTCGATAAAGCGGGCGAAGAGCACCAAGGGGCCGGACATCCGCAACGCGATTGCGTCCGTCAAAAATTTCAACGGCCTTACGGGCGAGATCAAGCGGTTCACTGCCGGCGGTGAGGTGGTGAAAGACGTGCAGGTGCAGATCGTCAAGGACGGGCGGTTCCGTTACCTGGGCGTGGTTACCGACCCTGACGTCATTACGCCTTAGCGTGTCAACTTAATGCGATAGGCCGGGGTGCGGTAGCGCTGATCCGTACTCGCTGATTCGTACCGCACCCCGGCGCTCGATATAGTGTGCTCGCGGATTGTTGGACTGGCCTAAGGCTACAGTTCTTGCGCGGCGGTTCAATTTATAAGCACATGAAGAGAGGTGTCTATGAACAGTGACAAAGTAATCCGGAAAGAATTGCTGGCTCTCCTGCGGGGCGGCGAGGCGCACATGAGCTTTGACTGGGCCGTCTCCGGCTTTCCCATGAAGGATATTAACAACAGGGTGCCCAACGGCAGTTACAGGGTCTGGCATCTCCTGGAGCATATGCGGATTGCCCAGTGGGACATCCTTGAATTCGTCAGAGACCCTGGTCACGTGTCACCAAGCTTTCCCGACGGGTACTGGCCTCAGCCCGATGAAACGGCAATGCCCGCCCTCTGGAGAAAGACGGTGAAGAACATCAATGCCGACCTCAAGGCCGTACTGGAGATCGTAGAGGACCCAAAAACCGATTTCTTCAGCCCGATTCCACACGCGAAGGGTTATACGATCTTCAGGGAAATACTCCTGGTTGCCGACCACAATGCCTATCACATAGCGGAACTTGTTTCTTTGAGACGTGTGCTCAATATGAAGCCGATAAAAGAATATTGACGCAGTTTGGTATCAGGCCACCGGCTTCAGCCTGAGCCCTTTTGGAACGATCACCAGTTCCGCCAGTTCGAAGACGCCCTGTGCGAGAAGGGCAAGCAGCGCGGCCGGTATGGCGCCCTGGAGGATCAGGCCGACGTCGTCAAGGCGGATGCCCGTGAGAATAGGCTGGCCGTATCCGCCAGCACCGATGAGCGCCCCTAAAGTCGCCGTGCCCACGTTGATGACTGCCGACGTCTTGATCCCGGCCAGGATCGCTCTCGACGCCATGGGGAGTTCAACCAGTCTGAGTCTCGCTCCGGCGGGAAGCCCGAGCGCTTCGGCCGATTCCCGCACGGGAGGCGGAATGTCACGGAGCCCGGTATAGGTATTCCGCACAATGGGCAGAAGGCTGTAAAGAAAGAGCGCCGCAATTGCGGGAGGCCCGCCAATCCCCAGGAGCGGGATCATGAACACAAGAAGAGCCAGGGAGGGTATGGTCTGGATAATGCCGACGATGCTCAGAATGATCTGCCCCAACCCGGACTTTCTTTCGGCGATAATACCCAGAGGTATTGAAATCAGGATTGCGGCGAGCAATGAAATCGAAACCAGGTAGAGGTGCTCCTTCGTATGTCTCCAGACCCGCTCTGCCATGGTTTCGTGAGCTACCGCGCTTTTCAAAGAAAGGTGTTCGGCCAGGAAGTCGGCCGCGATTTTGGCTTCGTCCACCTTTCTGATCTTGGCAAACTCATTCATCTTTATCATGTCTGGTTCGGAAATCCGTCCTTCGAGCTTCTTCAGGGCGGCAACGACGTCAGGTGCCCGCTCCTCAAGATCAGCCCTGTAGAGTAGCACCGCCGTGTAGACCGGAAAGTAGTGAAGGTCGTCTTCGAGCGTCTGCAATCCATAGTAATCGATTTCAGCGTCAGTGGTATATAGGTCGATAACATGGACGGATCCGCCCTCCAGCCCCCGGTAGGCCAGATCATGGTCCATACCGGAGACGTTCTTGTGCGGAAGCCCATACGTGGAGCGCAGGCCGGGCCAGCCGTCACCCCGGTCCATGAACTCATTGCTGAAGCCAAAGATCAATTCCGGATGGTCGCGGAGCTGTGAGATCCTGAAGATATCTAACTTCTTGGCCGTCTCCTTTTTCATTCCCAGGGCATAGTTGTTGTTGAAACCCAGTGATGCGGTCAGCCGGATCCCGTACACGGCCAGTGCCTTCCGGATCTCATCCTCCCGGTGTACTCCTCTACGGGGCAGAATCTCTTCGCTTATCGTGCCGGTATACTCCGGATAGATGTCGATATAACCTTTAACGAGGGCGTCCCAGACGAGGCGCGTACCGCCGAGTGCCCGCCTGTGAACCGGGCGGGCGTTGGCATTCTGAACGAGATGGGCCACGATGTCTCCGATGATCACCGATTCCGTGAACGTCTTTGAACCGATCCTCACTTCCGGCGAAGCGCCGCACGCCGGTGATATAAGACCATAGGTCACGACGGCGCAAAGTGAAAGCCCGGCAAGGATGCGGGAGAGAACTGTCAAGGGCTGTCCCTCCTCATCCCACTCAAGGGGCT
>JADGQN010000105.1 GCA_017881765.1 Syntrophobacterales bacterium
GCCGGCTGCGTTGGTTCGTGCGCGGCATACCGGCTGGCACAGGATGGATTCGCTTCTGAAATTGTCCTGGTCGATTCTCGCCACAATGTGGCTGAAGCGCATGCCCTCGATATCGAACAGGCGGTGGTCCACCGGACAAAAACTCAGGTGCGAGCCGGGGGAATAAAGGACGCCGCAGGCTCGGATGTGATTATCGTGGCAATCGGCGTCTGGGGTCGTCCTCCTATCGCCTCGCGAGCAGTGAATATGGAGCATAATCTGGGGACGGTGATGGATCTGGTAAGATCTCTCAGCGTAGAGTCCCCATCTGCCTTCTGGATAATCGTAACAACGCCGGTAGATGCGCTCGTGCATCTGATCCACCGGGTATTTTCAATCCCTCGCGAAAAGATGACCGGCATGAATCGAAACGACACCTCGCGCCTGAGATGGTCAATCGGGAAGGTCATGTCCGTTCCGGCCACGGATGTTGAGGCGTTTGTGCTGGGAGAACACGGGGATACTCAGGTCCACGTGCTGAGCCGCGTTTTTATCCGTGGAGAAAAAGTTTCTCTGGATGCAGAGCAGAAGGAGCAGGTAAAGAATAAGATCGTTGGTTTCTTATCTCAGTGGAATCAACTGCAATCCGGCCGAACCGCCGGATGGGCAACCGCTGAATCGATCGGTGACATCATTGCGAGCAAGGCTTCCGGTGATGGAAGGATATGGTCGTGCTCCACTCCCCTTGACGGCGAGTACGGATTACGTGACATAAGCCTCGGTGTACCCGTTAGAATGGGCCCCGGAGGGGTCCAGGAAATCATCGAATTTGACCTTGACTCTGCTGAAAGGAGCGGTCTCGAAGCGTCCGCCAACGCAATCAGAGGACAGATCAAACGCGGAGAGGCTTTACTCATCGAGTCTGCCGAGGCACTGAATCAACTCCTTACGTCACTGAAAAAAGGGAGGTAAGAGATGATGGAAACGAGATCCGTTTTCTTTCTTGCCGTTCTGACAGCGCTGGCGCTTGCCGCTTTCACGCCATCCGTCTGCCCTGCCGCGGGGTATCCGGATCACAACATCCAGCTCATCATTCCTTACGTGCCGGGCTCTACCGGGGACATCACAGCCAGAATGTTGTCAGAGGAGCTGGAGAAAATTCTCGGAACAAAGATTATTCCGAACAACAAGCCGGGAGCCTCGGCCGTACTTGGCACTGTTGCAGCCGTCAGGGCAAAGAAGGATGGCTATACTTTGCTCTATGTGGGCGCATCAGCCCTGGTTTACGCGCCTGTTTCCAATCCGGAGATCGTTCACTACGACCCGTTCAAGGATCTGGAGCCGTTGGGATTTCATTATTATTTTCCTCAGACGATTGCGGTCAGATCGGATGCTCCCTGGAAGACCTTTCCTGAGTTGATCGACTATGCGAAAAATAATCCCCGCAAGCTCCGCGTCAGCACGATCGGTGTGGGGTCCACTCCTCACTTCATGCTGGAAATGATACAGGGTATCACAGGCGCGCAGTTCACCCACGTGCCTTTTGAAGGGGGAGAATCGGTCATGACCGCGCTTTTAGGGGGCCATGTGGAAGTCACGTGCGACGGGCTGGCCAAAGTGAAGCCCCATATGGACGCGGGGAAAATGAGGGTCCTCCTGATCACGAATAAAATGGCTGCTTATCCTGAATTCCCGACGATCACCGAATTAGGCTATAAACAGAGACTTTTTGCGACCTGGTTTGCAATGTATGCCACGTCCGGAATCCCCGAAGAGGTGAAGAAGGTTCTGATCCCTGCCATCGAGAGGGCGGTGAAGATCACAAAGCCCAGGGTTGATAGAATGGGAAGTATCACTGAGTACAAATCTCCGGCGGAGCTGAAGAAGATGACGGACGAGGAATACAAAGTCGCCGTTGAGGTTGCAAAGAACATGGGCTTGCGGAAATAGTGGATCGGATGAGTATTTACGCAGGATCAGAGACCCACATAGTCGACGTGCAGAAAGGTCCGGACGTGCCACTTCCGTCAAGGACCAACATGTGGTATTTTAGTCAATCACAGTAGGAAGGAGGAATAGGTATGACCCCTGAACAGAAAGAGGTGCTAACCCTCGCGATTTCCGATGCTGAGCTGGAACGCCGGTGGAATGCGGTGCGGACGCGGATGAAAGAGGAGAAGATTGACGCCTTAGTCATGCAGGATACGAACGAATGGCTTGGCGGCTACGTTAAGTGGTTCTCCGATATTCCCGCCCGTAATGGCTATCCGATGACCGTTATTTTCTTCGTGGATGAGCCGATGACGACGATTACCTGCGGCGGTAAGCCGCCGGGAGACCTTGGTCCCCCTGCCTGGACTATGAGAGGGGTGAATAACAGGCTTACGGCTCCCTATTTCCCGAGCCTCAACTACAGCAACACGTATGATGCCGAGCTGACAGTACAGACGTTGAAAAACAAGAAGGCGGGCAGAGTCGGTATTATGGGCAAGGGCAGGATATCGATCGCGTTTTATGAACATCTTGTCAAGGGCATGCCGGGGGCAACCTTTGTCGACGCAACCGACCTCGTCGACGAGATAAAAGCGGTGAAGAGCAGTGAGGAGATAGGGCTGATCAAGAAGGCCTGTGCCCTTCAGGATGAGGCGATGGAGTGGGCGAAGACGATCATCAAGCCCGGGAGAAAGGACTTTGAAATCGTCGCCGATGTCGTCCATAAAGTAACGATGCTCGGCAGCGAAGAACAGCTCGTTATCGCCGGTTCAGGGCCGCTGGGGAAGCCTACTCCCATGCAGAAGCGCCATTTCCAGGGAAGGACACTCAAGGAAAACGAATCCTTCACGCTCATGATCGAGGTAAATGGCCCGGGCGGCATGTACGCGGAGCTGGGGCGGATCTTCTTCACGGGAAAGGTGCCTTCAGAGCTTTCCGATGCCTACGAACTCTGCAGGGAGGCCCAGCAGGTGACCTTGAATCTCCTCAAGCCCGGGGCAAACCCCAAAGACATCTGGGATGCGAACAACGCATTCCTGGTCAAACACGGCATGCTTCCCGAAACGCGCCTGTATGCCCACGGTCAAGGGTATGACCTGGTCGAACGGCCCGCAATCCGTGATGATGAACCGATGAAACTAAAGGCGAATATGAATATCACTGTACACCCTACCATTGGTTCCGATCGCCTCTGGGTGTGGGTTTGCGACAACTATCTGATCACGGAGAGCGGGGCCAGCCCGTGTCTCCACAAGATTTCACAGAAGATATTTTCCGTGTAACGGTGCCGCATGCCGGGGGGTGACCGCGAGGTCACCCCTGCTGTCTCACGCTGCTCGAGATGAAGGAGAGAACAAATGGATCAGGTCAAAGTGCTTATATTTACCCGCGACGCGGTGAACGAGAAGCTTCTGGCTATGCTCCGCCAGGTCTCACCTCGGCTTGCAATTGAGGCACACACCGTCAAGGAAGCGGAGAAGCTCGGCGCCGATGTCTGGCAGGATGTGGAGGTGCTCTTCACGACTGACCCCCTTCCTCCCGAGGGTGGGGCTCCTAACCTTCGCTGGATCCAGGGCTACTACGCGGGGGTGGATCGGTGGGGTCAGCTCCCGTTCACGCTTCCGTACATCTTTACCACTACGAGCGGCATCCACGTCCATGTGGCTGAGCTCGTTATGACGTTGATGCTGGCGTTTGCCCGGAAACTTCGGCTGCTGCTCGAGAACCAGCAGAAGGCGGCTTGGCCGCCGGACCGCTTTGCTACCTTCGAGCCGTATGAGCTGCGGGACTCGACCGTGGGTATCATAGGATACGGTGTCATCGGTCGCCAGGTGGGAACGATCTGCCGCGCGTTCGGTATGCGTGTGGTCGCCGCTGACCGCCCGGAAGTGCTCACCGTTGAGCCCCCGTGGAGACTCCCGGGGTCCGGCACGGCCGTGCCTGACCATTTGTATGACCCCTCCGACGTCAAATCACTCCTGAAAGAGAGCGACTACGTGGTGCTCTGCATACCCTACACCCCCCAGACTCATGGATTGATCAACGCCGATACACTTGCTGTCATGAAGCCCACGGCAGTATTGATCAACGTGGCGCGAGGTAACGTCGTTGATGAGCCGGCGCTGATAGAGGCGCTCAAAGCAGGGAAGATCAGGGGCGCAGGGCTGGATGTCTACTCGGAGGAGCCGCTTCCTCCGACCAGTCCCTTCTGGAGGCTCCCCAATGTGATTGCCTGTCCCCATGTTGCAGGCCTCAGCCCCCATTATGTTGCGCGCGCCATGACCCTTTTCGCAGAGAATCTCCGCCGCTACCTGGCGGGTGAGCCGCTCCTCAACATGGTACAAAAGGATAGAGGGTACTGAGTAGTTTCGGCGTGAATTATCGACCCCAATATGATATGATTGTGAAAAGACCAGCAAAGTGCTTGTAACTTACGAACAGGAGTAAAAAATCATAAAAGCGAAATATCTATTCTTTTTCGCTCTCGTCTTGACGCTAGGGCTAATTGGTATCGTTGGACCCACTGCCTCTTTCGCGCAGCGTTACCCCGATCATCCTATCCAACTCGTTATTCCCAACCCTCCGGGTGCCAATATGGACATTATGGCGAGGATGCTGGCAGAGGAGTTGGAGAAATCTCTCGGCGCAAGGATTATCCCGATCAACAAGCCGGGGGCATCGACGGTCTTAGGCACTGATGCGGTCGTCAGAGCGAAGAAGGATGGGTATACGCTCGTCTATACGGGCGCTTCGGCACTGATCTACACGCTCATATCCAATCCCGGAGTTGTTCATTACGATCCACCCAGGGATTTGGAGCCCTTGGGATTCCATTTTATCTTTCCGACGACGATCACGGTAAGAGCAGATTCACCCTGGAAGACCTTTGCTGAGCTGATTGACTATGCCAAGAAGAACCCCGGAAAACTCCGGGTCAGCACAACGGGGGTTGGTTCTTCGCCCCACTTCATGGTGGAGATGATCCAGTCTATGACGGGCACCCAGTTCACCCATGTGCCTTTTGAGGGAGGAGACTCCGTCATAACGGCCCTTTTAGGGGGTCATGTGGAGATCACCTGCGACGGTTTCGCCAAGGTAAAGCCCCACGTGGATGCCGGAAAGTTAAGGATTCTCTTGATTACCAACAAATTACCAGCCTTCCCCGGGATTCCGACTATTGCTGAACTGGGTTACAAGCAGAGCATACCGACTGCCTGGTTCGGCGTATATGGACCGGCCGGCCTCCCCGAAGATGTGAAGAAGGTCCTGGTACCCGCGATTGAAAAGGCAGTGAAGGCTACGAAACCAAGGATTGACGCGCTGGGAAGTATTTGCGAATACAAGTCTCCCGCTGAACTCAGGAAGTTGTGGGATGAGGAATACAAAGAGATTTACGGGATCGCGGTTAAAATAGGCCTGCGCAAGCCATAAGAAGGGAAGGGGTCAAGGGGTCAAGGGGTCAAGGTCCAGGGTCCTTACAGGATGCTACGCTAGCAGGGGGCAAGGGTTAAGACAAAGATAAAGCAGATATTTCAAACACAAATCAATTGGAAAGAAGTAGGAGGTAGGAGATTATGAAACTGAAACACTTATGTTTTCTTGTCACGCTATGCGTGTTGGGCCTGGGCATGGTCGGGCCCTCGGCGTCTTTTGCGGCAGGGTACCCTGATCACAACATACAGCTGATCATTCCTTACGTGGCGGGCGCTACCGGGGATATCACGGCCAGGATGCTTGCGGAAGAGCTGGAAAAAAACCTCGGTGCTAAAATTATCCCGAACAACAAGCCCGGCGCCGGGACCGTCCTGGGCGCTGAGACGGCAATCAGGGCGAAGAAGGATGGGTATACTCTCTTCTACGGTGGCGCTTCGCCTTTCGTGTACGCTCCCATAGCTAACCCCGACGTTGTCCACTACGATCCCGCCAAAGACGTGGAGCCTTTGGGATTTCATTACTTTTTCCCGACGGTGGTCGGCGTCAGAGCGGATGCCCCGTGGAAAAACTTTAAGGAGTTCGTTGACTATGCGAAGAAAAACCCCGGGAAGATTCGTATCACTTCCATCGGCGTCGGTTCTTCTACCCACTTCGCGATAGCGATGCTGGAGTCGATCACGGGCATTCAGTTGACCCATGTACCCTTTGAAGGCGGGGAATCAGTCATCACCGCGGTCTTGGGAGGCCACGTTGAGGCAACCCTGGATGGCTACGGAAAACTGAAACCCCACGTGGAAGCCGGACGAATGAGGATTCTCCTGATCGATCCCAAGAAGCCTGATCAACCTCAAATACCGACGTTGAAGGAATTGGGATACAAACAGGGCATACCTGCCACCTGGTTCGCAATCTGGGCCCCGGCAGGCATTCCCGAAGAGGCGCGAAAGGTTCTGGTGCCTGCGGTCGAGAAGGCAGTGAAGGCTACAAAACCGAGGGTTGACGCACTGGGAAGCATTTGCGAATACAAGTCTCCCGCTGAAACCAAAAAATTGAGGGACGACGAATATAAGCAGATGTATGAAATCGCTGTCAAAATAGGCCTTCGCAAGTAGTAGGATGAATAGGATCCTTATCCTTACAGGATGCTGCGCTAGCGAGCCTAAAGGCCAAAGGATAACGGCTGAAGGATGAAGGAGTTATCTTTGAAAAAAACCGGTTATTTCAGTTCAATCATATGTGCCACCCTGGTTCTGTTGGGGGTCGCGGTACTCGCGCCTTCGGCATCTCTCGCCGCGGGGTACCCGGATCACACTATACAGCTCATCATTCCTAACGTGGCGGGCGCCTTGATGGATATCAACGGCAGACTGGTGGCGGAGGAACTGGGGAGCATCCTCGGACAGAAGATCATCGTCATAAACAAACCCGGAGCAGGGACTGTTCTGGGAACCGAGGCGGCCCTCAGATCAAAGAAGGACGGGTACACCCTTCTTTACGCCAGCGCAGCGGCCTTCGTATCTGCCCCTGCATCAAATCCCGAGGTTATCAAGTACGATCCGGCCAAGGACGCGGAGCCTCTCGGGGTTCATGTGTTCATGCCGTCAGTCGTGGGAGTGAGGGCGGATTCACCCTGGAAGACGCTTCCCCAATTTGTCGATTACGCCAAAGCCAATCCCGGCAAGATCCGGATGACCTCGATCGGTGTCGGTTCCACCACACACTTTGCTATAGAGGTGTTCCAGTCGATTACCGGTACCAAAGTGACGCACGTGCCCTTCGAGGGCGGAGAAACGGTTATTACGGCTGTCCTGGGCGGACACGTGGAATCCATTATGGATTCTTACTCAAAGCTGAAACCGCACGTGGAGGCGGGCAGGATGCGCATCCTCGTGATAAGCCCTAAGAGGACTGCCAGCCCGGAAATTCCAACGTTTGCGGAGCTGGGCTTCAAAGGTTCCTTGCCCACGACCTGGTTCGCGATGTACGCCCCGGCCGGCATACCCGACGACGTGAAGAAGGTGTTGGTGCCCGCGGTGGAAAAGGCAATAAAGAACACAAAGGCCAAGGTCGAGCAGATGGGAAGCACCCTGGACTATAGATCCCCGGCCGACCAGCGAAAGCTGCGGGACGAGGAATACAAACAGATCTACGAGATTGCAGTCAGGCTGGGGCTGCGCAAGCCGTGAGAACGGCAAGGGTCCAGGGGCAGGGGTCAAGGGTTAAGAATAGAAAAGAATAGAAGCAAAGGCTGAAGGATAAAGGCCGAGGGCTGAAGGAAAAGGTCGGATACGTGAGCGTGAGACATTTATTCTTTTTTGCAATGCTGATCATGCTGGGGCTTGGCGCCCTTGCACCTTCGGTGTTTTTCGCCGCGGGGTATCCCGACCACAACATCCAGCTTATCATCCCAAACGTCGCGGGTGCCCAGATGGATATCACGGCCAGATTATTGGCCGCCGAGATGGAGAAAATCCTGGGCGCGAAGATCATCCCGAACAACAAGCCCGGCGCGGGGAGTGTCCTGGGTACTGAGGCGGCCCTCAGGGCGAAGAAGGACGGTTACACCCTGCTCTATGCCGGCAATGCGGCGTTCATGACGGCTCCTGCCTGTACCCCGGAGATTGTCCACTATGACCCGATCAAGGATGCCGAGCCTTTGGGATTGCATTATTTCTTTCCTTTAACCATTACGGTCAGATCGGATGCCCCCTGGAAAACTTTTTCCGAGTTCATTGACTATGCAAAGAAAAACCCTGGCAAAATCCGCGTCAGCACGATGGGTGTAGGCTCTGGTCCCCACCTCATGTTGGAGACGATCCAGGCCATTACCGGCGCCAAATTGACCCATGTGCCGTTTGAGGGTGGGGAAACTGTCATAACGGCCCTTTTGGGAGGCCATGTAGAGGCTACCTGTGACACGCTGGCCAAGGTGAAACCCCACGTAGACGCGGGAAAGATGAAGATGCTTTTGATCACCAATAAAGCGCCCGGCTACCCTGACATCCCGACGATTCAGGAGTTGGGTTACAAGCAGCCCCTGTACGGTGGCTGGTTCGGAATGTATGCCCCGGCCGGCATCCCGGAAGAGGTGAAGAATATCCTGGTGCCTGCCGTAGAGAAAGCGGTAAAAATTACAAAACCAAAGATTGATGCGCTCGGAAGTGTCGGCGAATACAGGTCTCCCTCTGAGCAGAAGAAGATGATGGAGGAGGAATACAGGAAAGCGGTTGAGATCGCAATAAAGATAGGCATGCGCAAGCAGTAAGAAGTGCAGGGGCCGAGGGTCCAAGCGTTCAAGGGGCCAGGTAGTGAGAAACGGTGAAAGATAGAACAATTTACGCAACAGTGACTTCAAATACAGGCAGTTGGAAGCCAGGAGGTAGGAGATTATGAAGCTGAAACATTTATGTTTTCTTGCCATGCTATGTGTGCTGGGCATCGGCATGCTCGCACCCTCGGCGTCGCGTGCCGCGGGGTATCCCGATCATACGATCCAGCTCATCATTCCTAATGTTGCCGGGGCACAGATGGATATCACAGGCCGGCTCCTGTCGGAGGAGTTGGGAAAGATTATCGGCCAGAAGATTATCCCTAACAACAAGCCCGGCGCGGGGAGTGTCCTGGGTACCGACGCTGCGCTCAGGTCGAAAAAGGACGGGTATACCCTCCTCTACGGCACTGCGTCAGCCATGGTCTATGCCCCTGTTGCCAATCCCGAGGTTGTCCACTACGATCCGATCAAGGATGCGGAGCCCCTGGGCATGCATTATTTCTTTCCACAGACGATTACGGTCAGGTCGGATGCACCCTGGAAAACGTTTCGCGAATTCGTTGACTACGCGAAGAAGAACCCCGGAAAAATCCGCGTCAGCACGATGGGTCTCGGGTCTCAACCGCACTTTGTGCTTGAGATGCTCCAGTCCATCGCGGGCATTCAGTTGACCCATGTACCCTTTGAGGGCGGGGAATCGGTCATCACCGCTGTTCTGGGAGGGCACGTGGAGGCTACCTGTGACACGCTTGCCAAGGTGAAAGGACAGGTCGAAGGCGGGAAGATGAAGATGCTTTTAATCACCAATAAGATGCCCGGCTATCCTGATGTGCCGACAATCACGGAATTGGGCTACAAGCAGGGCCTGCCCGGCGGCTGGTTCGGTATGTACGCTCCGGCCGGTATTCCCGAGGACGTGAAGAAGGTGCTGGTGCCTGCGGTGGAGAAGGCGGTGAAGGCTACGAAGGCCAAGATCGATGCGCTCGGGAACCTTTGTGAATACAGGCCTCCCGCGGAAGTCGTAAAGATCACTGAGGAGGAGTATAAGAGGGCCCTTGAAATTGCAAAGAAAATGGGCCTGCGCAAATAGTAAAAGGTGAGGGTAAGAGAGATGGGTAAATCCGACGGAGTAAGCGGGTCTTTCTGGTTTCTTTTTTGTCTATTCATTATCTATGAATCATATCGGCTGGGGTTGGGCACCATGTATCAGCCCGGTCCGGGCTTTCTTTTCTTCTGGACGGGCATTGTCGTCGCGATTATGGCGCTCATCGTTGTTCTACAGTCTTTCAGGGCGCAGGCGGCGGAAGAGGTGCAAGAAGCCCCTACCGGAAAGCGGACTACGACCAAGGTTATCCTTGTGATCGTCGCGCTCTTCCTTTATGCCGTTCTCATGGAATGGCTTGGTTTCTTTATCGTGACCTTTCTCCTTTTCATGTTCCTTTTAGCGGTGATCGAGAAAAAGAAGTGGTGGTTTGCGGTCCTGGTGAGCGCTGCTGTTACTCTGTTTGCATATCTGGTCTTTGAGACAGCTCTGCAGTCCCAGCTTCCGAAAGGGATTCTGGAATTTTTAAGATTTTAAGGTAGGATTAAACAAATGGTAGAGATTCTTCACAATGTTGGTTATGGCTTTCAGGTTGCGTGCCAGCCCTACAACCTGATGTACTGCTTTTTCGGGGTGCTCATCGGCACACTGGTCGGGGTTCTGCCCGGTCTCGGACCGGCTGCCGCGATTGCCCTGCTTCTGCCGACAACCTTCCATGTCGCCCCTGTTTCGGCAACGATCATGCTCGCCGGCATATTTTACGGAGCGATGTACGGGGGGTCAACCACATCGATCCTGGTCAATATCCCCGGGGAGGCCGCCTCGGTGGTCACCTGTATCGACGGGTATCAGATGGCGCGCCAAGGGCGGGCAGGAGCGGCGTTAGGGATCTCGGCCTTCGGCTCTTTCATCGCCGGGACCTTTTCCGTTATTGCCCTTACCTTCGTGGGGCCATTCTTGGCGAATATCGCTCTCGCCTTCGGACCCCCGGAATACTTTTCGCTCATGATCGTCGGCATCACCGTCCTCACTTACTTGAGCAGCGGGTCGATGATCAAGTCCCTGATGATGGCAGGTGTCGGCCTGATGCTCTCCGGCGTAGGCATGGATACCATCGCGGGGAAATACCGGTTTACGTTCGACATCCCGGCATTGCTCGATGGTGTTGGCGTTGTGCCGGTTGCCATGGGGCTTTTCGGTATCTCCGAAGTCCTCCTTAACCTGGAAACTGAAATCAAGAGGGATCTTCTTACGACGAAGGTGAAGAACCTTTTCCCCTCACTCAAGGACTGGGGCCTATCCATATGGCCGATCATCCGGGGCTCGGTCCTCGGGTTCTTCCTCGGGATCATCCCCGGCGGCGGGGCCGTTATTGCCTCATTCGCCTCATACGCTATAGAGAAGAAGATTGCAAAACACCCGGAAGAGTTCGGCCACGGGGCCATCCAGGGGGTTGCGGGCCCGGAATCGGCGAACAACGCCGGCGCCGGTGGTTCCTTTATTCCCCTCTTGACGCTCGGGATACCGGCAAACCCCGTCACCGCCATTTTGCTCGGCGCCTTGATGATCCATGGGTTGACCCCTGGTCCGCTCCTGATAAAGGATGCCCCTGATCTCTTCTGGGGCACCATCGTCAGCATGTATATCGGGAACGGGATGCTTCTTGTGCTCAACCTTCCCCTCATTCCTCTGTGGGTGAAGGTGCTCAAGGTTCCTTATTATCTCCTCTATCCGTTGATCCTACTATTCTGTTTAATCGGGGCCTACAGTCTCGACAACAGCGTCGCGGATGTCATCATTATGCTCGTTTTCGGGATCCTGGGATTTTTGATGAAGAAATATCGCTACGACGGGGCGCCGTTAATCCTTGCCCTGGTCCTAGGGCAGAAGCTGGAGACATCCCTTCGGCGCTCGCTGATCATGTCGCACGGCGACTTCTCCACGTTTGTCACCCGGCCCATCTCCCTGGCGTTCCTGATCACTGCCGTCGTGCTCCTGATCATTCCCATTATCACGGGAAGGAAGAAGCTATCGACTTTGCCGGACGAATGATAGAAGCAGGGGCATGAAAGACAGGGTCAAGGGTCACGAAAAAAAGCCGTCACGCATGACGAGTGCCACGTGTGAAAAAATTGCATTTTAGCCGTCACTCCGGTGGAAACCGGAGTCCAGACTGTCCGCAATCTGTTGTAAATGCAGGATTCCGGCTTCCGCCGGAATGACGCAAAGAGTGACAGCGTCGCTACTAACTTTGAAGTAGGTGCGAGTCAATTTGGTCCGGGTCTGTCTCGTCACGTGTCACCGCTTGCGCTCTCCTTGACCCGTGCCCCTTGACCCTGTTTACTGCTTCAGTACTTCTTTCAGCGCCGCCAGTAGCTTGGCAACGTTCTCCTTCCTTGACGTATATCCCATGAGCCCGATCCGCCAGACCTTCCCCGCAAGAAGTCCCAAGCCGCCGCCAATCTCGATTTTGAATTCGTTACGCAACCGCCGCCGGACGG
>JADGQN010000461.1 GCA_017881765.1 Syntrophobacterales bacterium
TACCGCGAGTTTCATCTGGACTTCGACCGCCACTGGAAGCCTGCAGCAAAGGCTTTGTTGAAACCGTGAGATTCTCAAGATAGCGCCCTGTTCTCCACTCGACCGACCTGACCAGCTGTTTGTGGATCCAATCCATCTTTCCCGACGGTGAGTTGGAGACATTCCTTAGAGCGTAATTAACTCTTGGGTCTGGTCCGCAGTCCCGCCGTCCCCCTATTTTACCCTTTCCCCTCAGAATGCAGCATCTCGGCTGGATGGCGCTCATACTCAACATGGTGGCAGGCCTCGCAGCAATCGCGATGGGTGGCGCAACGTTAATCACGCTGGTATCGTTTACGTTTAAGTGAAGGTGCGCGTTCACGAAAAAAAGAAATTACAACGATTCTAATGGACCGGAATAGCTGTTTCACCTTAGACTGTGGGTCACGTAGGTCATAATTAATCGCGCGGGTCAATAATGAGTTCTTTCGGAGTCGCAGGGCATGCACATATAGAAGCCGGCTTCTTTGCCATTCTGGCGACATTGTTGACCTATGGAATCAAGTGGTTATTCGGGTTAACCTTTCCTGATCATATTCTTGTAGTGCCCACCTTCATGGCGGTCTTTATCGCTTTCTATACCATTCTGTACGTGGTATTTCTGATGCTGTGGACCAATAAATAAGGGCCGGGCAGGGATTATTTACTTACCGTATTCTTTCGAACTTGTCTCCCCGACTCTCCAGTATCAGGGGACCGCGAACAGGCCGGTTGGTTTCCACGAGTCTTTCGTACGTATCACCGTGCCTTTCTATTATCAGCGGTGGGCTCACAAGACCGCTCGTCTGACTGCGGGGCATGCGTGCTCCTTCAGCCAACCCGGTAGCTCCGCTGCTTGGCGCGACGAAGCCACGGGCAAAACCGGGATGGCTAAACGCACGGGTTCCAAGAGGCCTGGAGAAGCCAGTACCCACCGCCGCCCGTAATCCGCCCACTCCTCCCGTACTCACCCCTGAATGACCCGCGCCGCCCCCCGCAGAGCTCAGTGATGGCAGGATGAAGAGTAGCCCCACGAGCAGCGTCAGGGACACAATCAACCTTCTCACACGGCCCCTACCACCGGTGTCCATAATGGCCCCTTCCACCATAGTAACCATGGGACCTGTAGCCAGGATAGTACCGCGGTCCGTAAGCAGGATACGCATAGGCCGGAGCGGGGTAAGCGTAGACAGGCGGGGCGTAGCCATATGCAGGCGCGGGATAGGCATAGGCACCTGGTGGTCCATAATACCCATATCCCGGGCCGCCGATGACGGCACCAAGGACCGCTGCCCCTGCCCCTACAACCGCTGCCCCTGCCCCTACTACAACCGCCCCCGGGCCGTGCCACCGATGACCCCACGAGTAGCCTGGTTGCGGGAAGGCCAGTGCTATCCCGATGAGAAGAAGCAAGGCAACCAGAACAGTCCTTTTCATGATATCCTCCTTTGGTGCAGTTGCGATCTTATATATCATATCATTTTGAGCAATAACCATACCAGGACGCGGTTTCCCGGAAGGCTGGAAATCATTACTGTTTCAGTGCTTCCGCCGGGAAGGATCCGACATAACTGTCGATCATGACGGGTACCGTTCGACAATAATGGCATGCCCACCGGATAAGCTCTGCGAAATGAGAAGCCGTCTGCGAAGGATCCGGCATGTTGCAGCAGGAACCCTATTCCTGAGGTTCCTTGGGAAGGTTCCTCAAGTTCCTGAGGTATCGTTCCTCATTGTAGAATTTTTTATTCTTGACGGCATCGATCACTTCTATCACGACCGCCTGTCCGATGAGCTGCTTCGCCTGAAAATCGCTGTACCCTTCGTTCACCAAACGTTCCAACGTGAGTGCTGTCTCGGGCGGGTCGTTTGCGTTGATCTGGTTGTCTATCACCTGGAAGATGGCGTTTCTCAGATGCTCATTAACCTTCATCGTCTCATCATACCCTATTCGAATTCTGAAAGACTCGTGTGTCAAGAATCGAGGGAGGTCAAGCCCTCTCTTACTGCATACTTCGTCAGTTCCGCAATACTCCGGATGTTCAGCTTTTCCATCATCTGCTGACGGTGAGTCTCGATAGTCTTAACGCCCACCTGCAACGCAGAGGCTATCTGCTTGGTCGTCTTGCCTTCGGCAATGAGTTGGAGAACCTCTCTTTCCCTTGCGGTAAGCACGGTAAAGGCAGTTGGCGCCGTTCGTGACAGCGTGCTCAAATAATCCTTGAGGACTACGTCGGTGATCTTGGGACTGAGGTAGGGTTGGTTCGCAGCCACTGCCCGAATGGCCGAAGTCAGTTCTTCGGGCGCGCTGTCCTTCAACAGATAACCGAATGCACCCGCTTTGAGCATCTCGATCACGAATCTTTTATCCGAGTGCATGGAGAGAGCGATCACCTTCACTCCGGGGATGTCCGCAACAATTTGCCGGGTAGCCTCGATCCCGTTCAGCCCCTCCATGCCGATGTCCATTATCACAATATCGGGCTTAAGCTTCTGCGTGAGACTCACGGCCTCCAGTCCATTCTCTGCCTCCGCCATTACCTGAATATCCGGCTGCCTTTCGAGCAATGCCTTCAGGCCCTCGCGCATGATCTTATGATCGTCTGCCAGAAGAATTCTCACGCTCATCTCAATCTCTCCTTTCTGTTCTTCTTTCTTATCCTTGAAGGTGCCGAGAGCGTAATACGTGTTCCACGCCCGGGTACGGAATTAATGTTTATTCGACCTCCAAGGTGCCGAAGGCGTTCCTTTATACTGAAAAGACCAAAACCTCCAGATCCCCAATCGGCTTCGGTCGTCAAGAATCCCACACCGTCGTCTTCCACTTCTATCACGATGTCATCGCTCTTCTTCCTGATGGAAATCCTGACGTTGCGGGCGCTGGCATGTTTGACAATATTGACGAGAAGCTCACGGACAGACGTAAAAAGAAAGATACGCGTTTCGTCATCAACCGGTTTAGGCCCATCATCGTTGTCGAAGGTAAAGGCGAATCCGTGCTGCTTCTGCATCTGTTCACCGAGCCACTCCAGGGCTGCTTCAAAGCCAAGCTCGTATAGTATCGGGGGACTCAATTCAGATGTCAAGGATCGGGTATGTTTTATTACCTGCTCCAGGAACTGAAGCGCGTCGTTTGCGGGGGCTTTAAGGTCAGCTGAAGTCGTCGCTTCGAGGAGGCCCCACAGCTTGATCTTCGCAACAGCCAGGAGTTGCCCGATAGTGTCGTGGAGGATGCTCGCGATACGACGTCTTTCCCGTTCTTCCGCGAGGGAAAGCTCCGAAGCCAGCGAGCGCAGCTCTCCCTGATAGCTCTCGATCTTCTCCTCAGCCTCCTTTTTCTCGGTAATATCCTCTACCGTCCCTTCGTAATAGAGCACGCTCCCATCCTCGGACTTGACTGCTCTCGCATTCTCGCTGACGAAGATGTCCGTGCCATCGGGCCTCTTCCACGTGGCCTCATAGCCCCGTACCCGCCCCTCCCGTTCAAGGCGCTTCCTGAAATCCGCTCGAAGGTAGGTCGGCTCGTAGTCGTCCTCTTCGATTTCATTCGTGGTGATCTCCGTGAACGAGTTGAACCCCAGCATGCGGACCAGGGCATGGTTCGCCATGAGTATGAGTCCCTCGGGATTCGTCCGGTAAATACCGATCGGGGAGTTCTGAAAAAGGTCCCGGTACCGTTCAGCCCCCTTCCTCAACATCTCTTCCACCCGCTTACCCTTGGTCAGCGCGAGCGCAAGCTTCTCGTTGGCGTTTTGCAGCTCGGCTGTTCGCTCCG
>JADGQN010000462.1 GCA_017881765.1 Syntrophobacterales bacterium
GTCGCCGCCATCCGTCTTCAGATTTTTTGCTTCCTCTCGTCAAGTTCTATCCTTCCCGTGCGTATAAGTAATCTCAGGAATGTAGAAAGATTCATCCCCAGCATGGAAGCCCTTTTCTTTACGAGTTCATGGTCTGCTCTGCATAGACGAATGAGAATGGGTATTGTTTCTTGTCCTTTTGCTGTCTTTGTCTTTGCCCCTCTTTTGTTGGCCATGGGGTCTCCTTATATAGGTACACAAATGCTATCTGATATATAGCTATAGTACCAAGCCGCCCTTTTCATATATGCCGTTAATCAGACTCCCTCCCTACCTCCAGAAAAATAGATAACAATGCCAGGCCAGCAGAAAAAGAGTGAGCAGTTGGAATCCCAATGCCCCTGGCAGCAGATGGGATGTTCGTTTGAGGCCCTTGCGCAAAGCAACGTCGTCTGTCTTTGATAGATTCTTTCTTAACGTAAGGTAAGCCGGTACCCGAAAAACCGCGCTTATGAGAACTATATCAAAAAAAGTGCATAATTTTTGTCAGTTATCTTATTCCCGTTACATACCGAGCCCATTTCTCATTCATTATCCACTCCTAATCGTGCGTTTCAAGCGAAAGTTTTCAGGAGGACAGATTGCATCGCGTACCCTAATCATCAGCGGGAATCATGTCCAGGGATTGAAGATTAACAGTTGAAAGTGAGTATAACGTCTGGCGTCCCCAGCCGTTTCGAGCCCTGCTTCGCAACGATTACCACGTGGAGTATGGCATCACTGCCCTTTTGCACGCGTTTCAGGTCAGCCTAGTTCAGAATCCTGCCTACCGCCTGGAGCAGCTCGTCCCCGGTGACCGGCTTCGCGATGAAGGTCCGCCCCGCCACCGTCATCTCCCGGTGCTTCGTCTCCTTGTTCGTAACGAGCCCCGTAACGAACACGATTGGGATAGATTTCGTCTTTGCGCCCTCCAGGAGCCTCTCCGCTACCTGCGGGCCGTCCATGTGCGGCATGGTGACATCAAGGAGGATGAGGTCGGGCCTCAAGGTCCGGGCCACCGTGATCCCCCATAGCGGCTCTGTGGCGGAGGTCACCGTATACCGGCCCGTTTTCCCGAGCGCACTGCCGACAAAGGTGCAGAAACGCTCCTCGTCGTCGATCACAAGAACGCTCTTTTTTTCTCCAGGGTTCACAGGGACTTGGGGCCGCAAGGATCGTCCACGTTCTAAGGGGACAAACGGTCCTCCTCCTTTCGTAGTATATGCTTGACCGGTAAAGCCGGGTCGGACGCGCCCGTTCCCTAAACAGGTTGCAGCAGCGAGGGTCAGCTTTCGCATAGTCTTCCTCCAGGTAGCGGTCAGCAGTCTGCCAACCGGGCTACGCCATAAGGGTATCTCATGCATCTGGTAAGAGTATATACCCTTTGACCGAAACCTTCATCGCCCATTGGTACTAAAAAAATAATCTTTCGTATTAAGCCAAACGGTCGTACGGCGATGACGGGGACTGCTCCCGCTTACGGAATGAGGGATCGTGTTGAACAGGTCAGCGGCGAAAACCCTCTTTACCGATGTTTCAAATGCCGGCAATGCCCAGGCGCATGGCTTCGCGTGACCGGCGGCGTGAGGGCATGCAAGCCGTCGACGATGAAGAAGGAAGCGTTCGCAAGAAGTCAGGTCAAGCAGGGGGTTCTCGCCGGCTACTCATGGCCACGCTGACCAGCTTCGATCGGCTGGTGATGTTGAACTTCTTGAAAATGGTGCTGAGGTGTGCCTTCACCGTATGTTCTGAGAGGGAAAGGGTCTTGGCGATCTCCTTGTTGCTCAACCCCTGGCAGATGCAGTCGATGATCTCCTGTTCCCTGCTCGAGATATGGCGGATCTTCTCCTTCGGTGAGATGTTCCCGGCATCGTGGAGTAAAGCCTTGACCGTCCTGTTGTCGATCCATAGCTGTCCCTCGCTGATTGCCGTGAGGGCCTTCTTGAAGAGGTGGAGTTCCGTATCGGGGGAGAGTACCCCGTGTATCCGGTACGAGAGGAGCGTGGCGCACAGCTTGTCCGGTTCCATGCCGGTATCGATGAGGAGGACCTTTGCATCGGGGTGCCTGGCGAGGAGATTTTGCCTGAGCGTCGTACTATCGATAAGCAGCACGTCAGAGGCCAACCCCTTGGTGGGGGACTTCCCGTTCACCACCACGGTATCGTACCCGCTGCGCGCCAGAAGCTGGTGGATGGCTTCCGACATCAGCTGGTTACCAAGATGAATGGCTATAGTCGTCTTCCCACAAGCAGAAAGGGTCCTGGGCGTGATGCTTCTCCGTGCTCTCTTTCTCGATCGGCCAAAGGTACGGTACCTCTCCAAAGCAGACTACGAAACCATGAGGTAAACAAGAAGTGCCAGTAATACCACAGCTACCAACATGCCGACCCGACGAACGATTCTGCGCCGGGCCGCTCTGCGGTCCATTTTCTCCATAAGGTGATCAAAGAGCACAGGGCTCTCCTGTTCTATCCACCGTAGACTCTGAGCATCCGGGGCTTCTGTGGCACCCGCAGAAAGCGCGGTCACACCTGGGGCAGCTAGCAACTCTCTCGCGGTCCTTGATGACGAGCGGGGCCAGCTCCGTGTCGAAACCACAGTGCGGGCACTTCCAGCTCATGGTGCCTCACCTCCGGATTGTGTTGCCGCTAAGGGCACCCTTGCAGTTGGTTGCCGGTTCCGCGTGAGGCAGGGCGCGACGGAGGATAGGGCTGCGTGCTGCAGCTAGAGGAATCGAAGAAGATAAACCGCTTGTCCCATTGATGAGAGCACCTCCCTGAACATCGCTTCGTACGGTGACCGGGAAGTGCCGGGGCGTTCTGGCTGCACGAGTGCTTTGTGGCGCACAAGACGCCCGCATTACCCGGCAGCCCTGCGACCATGCCCTCACTAAGAAGAGGGGTTAGGCCAGTGGCTTTGCGTCCCACCCTTTCGGGTGGTTTGCCCTTATCAGGGTCCTTTTCGTTATCGTCGCCTTCCTTAAGAAACTTTATCGGTCGAAAGGCTATTGCATGGAACTCGTCTCACGCCCGCTCGACACGTTACGCTGTGACCCAAGGCCAATACAATTCTTATCTCACCCCCACTCCGACGTATTAGCGTCTTCACGATGGGAACATTACCGAAGAAATAGCCGGTTGGCGTGCACGAAATCCATCGCACCTCGCCCTGGCTTCCTACAACAGATTCACGATTATCCCTTGAAAGCTCACTACCCATCCCCGAGACGTAAACATCTTCCACTCCTTCATTAGGCCGATAGTATTAACCCGTTCCATCGACACGAAGTAGCCCGTTGGGCGATTGCCCTTGGGCTTCATCCAGGATAGACTTCAATAAGGCACGCTCCTCCCTTCCGGGGAGAAGAAATGCAAGAGCTGAAGAAAGAAAAGTAGGAGGTCTTTCAATGAAGGTCGTGAAGAGGATTCTTATCGGTGTGTTCTTATTGTCATTCGGACTGTCCACTGCTGCTAACGCTTACAGCATTAACTACGGCCACAACACAAATGGTAACGAATTCACGTCGCCTTACGCCGGAATGACAACAGAGACCTTCGCGGGAGGTACACCGGGTTTTCTTACGGGTCTGACTTGGACCTGGACGGGAAACGGGACTGTCCTGAATGGCGATATATCGGGTGTGGCTTCCGCTCCGTTTGGCGTATCAGCAAAAGATACTTCCAACTATATGTCGGTTCCACAAAACCTGAGTAACGCTCCACAGTCCGTGCTGGTAACTAACTTGGGCGGCACGTACAATTACTTTGG
>JADGQN010000463.1 GCA_017881765.1 Syntrophobacterales bacterium
ATACACCTAGCGTCGGACTTCGTCCGATTCGTGCCCAAGCAGCCTTCGCGTCGAAGAACCCGTGGGAGTTCGGGAGATGTATTAAGTCTATCCCGATCCTACGTATGGTGTCAAGGCCGTGTCTCTCTAGCTAACGTGCAATGAAAAGCACCGGGTGACCTGTTAATGAACATGCTCAGCCTTCAGTTATCCCGGCTTTACTCAAAAGTATCGCGTGCTCCTTGAACTGTCTTTCTACGATGGAAATTGCCTCGTCATATTTCTTTGCCTTGATGTTTGTCAACACCATTTCATGTACCCGGAGAACTTGTTGCTTCCTTTCGAAACTTATGCGCAACCGGCTGAGATATTTCCTGACGATATCGATTAAGACACCGGTAATGACAATAAGCAGCGGGTTTCTGCTGGCCTCCGCCAACACCATATAAAATTCAAGATTTCGTGGTTCGGGCGTTTTATTCTCTATCGCCTCCCTCGCGGCACTCAGGCAGGCCTCCAGACGGCGTATGTCCTCCGCCTCAATACGCTCGAAGACTAATGGCAGAACGACCTTCTCAAAGACAAGCAGGGCTTCGAATACCTGGCCGATGTGCAATTTGTTCACTCTTATGATCGTCTCAAACGAACTGAGCAGATCACCCGAACCGATATCTTTTACGAAAGCGCCCCCTCCGGCGCCGGGGCGAACAAATACCAGACCCGCATTTTCGAGCACGCGCAGGGCTTCACGAATGGCGGGCCGTCCGACCCCAAAGGTTTGACCCAGCTCCTTCTCCGTGGGGAGTCGATCACCTGGTTTGTGATTGCCTTTAACGATCGAGTCAGTGAGCTGCTCAACGACCCCTTCAAAAAGACGTCGGTTTCTAATAGGCATGAAGCCGCTGCTGCCTTTCTTTTCTGACTCGGAGCCGGCCTTCTTATTGTCAGCAGTCTCTCTTTTCATCAAGGTTCCACCTTATTGCGCCGGTCTCATCGTCTGGCGCAGATTCACTCATTCCTTAATATGCTAATGTAACAAGTTAACATATCCGTAAGGATGTCCTGTCAAGTTCTTTTAACGGACTATTCGCGCGCTGATAACCTTCGCCGTCTAAGGTCGAAGGCCAGTACGGCGGCTGCAAACAGGTAGCTTCCCGCCGCGGCTCCTATGAGAAACCAGTTGAGGCGGCCGAGTATTGCCAACACCACCAGCAGGTAAGCAAAATCGCGGTTTGCCAAAAGACCCGTAAGCCTCTCAACCACGGTTGACCCTGCCTTGTCCCGGCCGGCGCCTGAGACCCTGTAGACAGATGCTGCACAGAGAATGAAGCCGCCGAGCAAAAGCCATAATAGATCGATGTAGATCCCGTTCCCTGTCTCGCGGTAGAGTCCGATGGCCAATCCAACGAAGATGGCGACATGAACGATATTGTCCGTAACTATGTCCAGGTGGTGGCCGAAGGCAGTCTCCTGTAGCTTCAGTCTGGCGACCTCGCCATCGACACCATCCACTACCACACAGAGCAAAAAGAAAAGCGTACCGATGAGCTGCGACCAATACCCACCCCTGAAAAGCAGGAAGGCGCCCGTGAGACCGATTGCCGTGTTAAAGAGCGTGATCCCATTAGGAGTCACTGAGGTACAGGCCAGCCTGCGGCTGATGAGACGGGAAAAGTGGCGGTCCACGTGGCGGGCCATGAAACCGTCCCGGTTTGCTGTTGCGGACGGCAGCGCCGCTGCCAGCCGGTCTTCCGCTGTCCCGGCCCGTTCATCATCTCCGCCCACAATGGCAGGCAACCCGGGGCAGGCCTCTACCTGTTCCGCGCTATCGAGAATTCCCGGGTCGGATTCAAAGGGTGCCCAGGCCACGCGCAATACGGGAAGCAGTGCATCGGCATCCACGGTATAGATCGCTTCGGCACAAGCCCTTCCGTCCGACTTCAACGCATGGATGCCGACCCTGTCTGAGGTCTGGACGAAGGCTGACAGCGACTTCCCGTCGATAACATGATCGGCCCTCATTACCAGCACTCGTCCTCCCTTCCGGAACTGCATGTTCCCGACAACCGCCTCAAGCTCCTTCGGGTCATGTACGGTATGAAACAGATCACGGGAGACCAGGTCGGAAACCACCGCAAAGATTGCTTCCTGATTACTCACGATGTGCACCTCTCCGATCCCCGCCCTGTGGGCGAGGAGTACGAGTCTTCGAACCGCCGGCAGGCCAAAGACGGGCTGCAGACCTCTCTCGTCATTCGCAAGTATGAGTGCGGCTTCTACCACTG
The DNA here is from genome assembly GCA_017881765.1 of Syntrophobacterales bacterium. GTDB lineage: Bacteria > Desulfobacterota > Syntrophorhabdia > Syntrophorhabdales > WCHB1-27 > JADGQN01. The sequence continues at coordinate 2,265 of JADGQN010000463.1, forward strand.
ATCCAAATAATAAGAAGAAAGAGGGGCCAAGTCAATTCCCTTCACTTGTAGTCCTATGCCGATTTGCATTCAAGATGGATACCGAGGCGAGCCGAGGCCTGGGCTACGCAGGCGTACCTGGCGGTACGTCGAGTAAGCACACAGGCTGAAGGGCAACGAAGGTAGGCGCTTGAAGGCGAATCGGTTAGTCTACCTTCTTCATTAACCCGCCCTTCTGCAGCTTATACTGCGTTCCCCTCCAGAAAATGCTCGAACCCAGGAAGCACCAGAGCCATATTCCGAAGCTGAGAAGGTCCTTGGCAGGCAGCAGCCAGAGCCATCTCAGCCATTGTCCGGGGTACGCGGCCATCCTTGAAACGGCAAGCACAACGCTGTATCTCAGTGCGAGGACCGCCACGAGGACCGCCAGAGAGGCTGTGGTCGCGCCGTGCAAAGCCAGGAAAAGAAGAGCAAACGGAAAAATGTGCGTAATGCCATAGCCAAAAAAGCCCGCAGGCCTGCATGCCTTGTATGTTCTTGTCCATCTCAACTGATGGACGAGATATTCAAGGATGCGCATGCTGCCGACAACGTACTCGACCATGTGCGTGGAGAGGATGTTTCCGTATCGCTTTTTCGCCAGGCAGTTGCCGATCTGATAATCCTCAGCGAGGTAGTCGGCGAAGGCCGGCAGTCCCCCCAGTTCCTCCAGCGCGTTCTTCGAGAGCATCATCGAAGGGCCAAGACCGAACCTGACACCCTCCAGGCGTCTCGCCACGAGCACCGACGGTATGAAGTCGGCTGCCGTCGTGAGTGACTCCAGGGCTGCCCCCACGGTGGAAGCACGCGTGACCTTTGAGAGACAGGTAACGACCCCTACGTTTTCCGCAGCCAGATATTCTCCTACGATCTCTTTCAGGTAGCCGCGGTCAACCCTTACATCGCTGTCACTTATGAGTAAGAGGGGATAACGGGCTTTCTCGATAAGCCCGTAAAGATTTGACACCTTCGGGTTGCTCCCGAGATGGCTCGTGTGGACTATGACGCGGACCTTAGGGCCGTGCGATTTCGCAATATCTGTTGCCAGACGTATCCCATCGTCTCGCGGATCATTGAAACCTAAAAGCACCTCGTATTCCGGGTAGTCTTGTGCAGCGAAGGTTGCGATATTGTCACGCCATTCAGGATCAACGCCTTTCATGGGCTTCAACACCGAAACGGGCGGATAGAGACGTTCTGCCCGCAAGAGTTTCGGGCGCCTGAAGAAGTCGATTACACAGTAGAGAGAAAAGAGGTAATAAAGGCTCCCGAGCAGGATAATGAATCCCACAACAACCTCCACAACCTCAGCCCACGTTCCCATAGTTTTGACTCACCATGTCCCATTTCAATGTTCCGTTTCCCCTAGCCACTACCACAGGATCGCGCCCTCACAATCGGCTCTAATACCGATTTGCATTCAAGATGGATACCGAGGCGAGGCGAGGCCTGGGCTACGCAGGCGTACCTGGCGGTACGTCGAGTAAGAACAGG
>JADGQN010000464.1 GCA_017881765.1 Syntrophobacterales bacterium
GTAAGGCCCCCTCACCCTCGCCCTCTCCCTCCAGGGGAGAGGGTTGTAATATTTCCCCGCCCTTGAGGGGAGGGGATGAAGGGGAGGGTGATGTATGTGCCTTTACTAATGACCGCATTAGTGACTCTCAGGTAGGGGTTTCTAGCACCAACCTGTCAAGCCAATGGTTAACGTGTCAACGTATAACGCATCAACCCATCAATTTTCTCTGTCGGGTGACTTCATAGACGGCTATGGCAAATGATGTTGCAACGTTGAGGCTTGGAAAAGCTGGGGCGGTCGGTATTTTGACAACCTCGTCGCAGGTCTCCCGGGTCAGCCTTCGCATGCCTTCCTCCCTCCCGAAGACCAGGCAGAGGGGGATGGTGAGGTCGAGTTCCCAGAGGTGCTTCTTGCCATGCTCATCCAGGCCGAAGCAGAAGACGTTTTCTTTCTTAAGCGCTTCGAGGTATCTCGCCAGGTTGGTTACCTGCGCGACGGCGATGTGCTCGGTGGCGCCTCTGGCCACACCGCTCACCGTTTCGGTGACGCCGCAGGATCTGTCTTTTGGCAGGATAATGGCGTCCATTCCGAAACAGGCCGCGGTGCGCAGCACGTTACCCAGATTCTGGGGGTCCGCTATCCCATCAAAGGCGCCAAGAAAGGGCCTTCGGATGGAGCCGATCGCTTTTACGATGGCTTCGGGTTCACGGTAAGAGAAGGCTTCCCTCTCCAGACAGATATGCGATCGGTTGCCCCTGAACCGTTTGGCAAATTCTTCGCGAGAGAGAACGCGGAAGGAAATACCGAGCTTTCTGGCCTCCTGGATCACGGCGTCGGCTGCGCGCTCGTAACCGGCCTCCACCCATATCCTCCTCGCCTCGTCAGGGTGGACGCGTATGGCCTCTAAGATACTATTTTTGTTGTCCAGGAGCAGCACGTCCTATCTCCTCTTCGATCTGTCTCAGCGTCTCTTTCGGGTTCTTCGACGCAAGGACCGTTCGGCCCAGCACAATATAGGTTGCCCCTCTGCGGACCGCCTCTCCCGGGGTGATGGTCCTTTTCTGGTCGTCCTTGGCATTGTCCATGGCCTGGCCGATGCGGACCCCCGGGGTGACTATGATGAATGCCTTCCCGCAGAGCGACCGGATCATTTCGATGTCGTGACCGGAGGCTACCACACCGTCAAGGCCGGCCTCTTTGGTCAACAACGTCAGTTTACGCGTCCATTCGGCTGCGGTCACGGGCAGCCCCAGTCTCTGCAATTCGCTGTCATCTATGCTGGTCAACACGGTGACTGCTATGATCTTGGGGCGCTCCATCACGAGCTTCTTTGACGCCTCCTGAAGGGCGGACCGTGCCTCCTCCATCATGGTGAATCCCCCTGATGCGTGCACATTGAACATGTCCACACCGAGCTTCATGGCCTCTATCCCGGCCTTGGAAACGGTATTCGGTATATCGTGGTACTTGAGGTCGAGAAAGACCTTCGCCTTGTTCATCTTGATGAAATCGATGATCTTCGTGCCGCAGTGGGTGAAGAGCTGCTTGCCCACCTTGAACATGCCCACGTGGTCTTTGAACTCCTTGACGAGCTTCTGGGCCTCCTGAAAGTGCTCCAGGTCCAGGGCCAGTATCATCCTCTCCTTAGGGTCCATGCGGTCCATGAATTGCTCCTTTTCTAGCTTCTACTCTCAGCCACCAATCTCCAATTGCATAAGCAACTTCGGTCACCCCGGCGAAAGCCGGGGTCCAGAAATGCATCCTGTAAGGAATGGCGGCAACGAACAGCGTTCACTTATTTACGCAATCGAACACAAGCTAACAGCTAACGGCGTTAGAAGGCTGAAGACTGAAGGCCAACGATGGGCATTAGCGAGAGGCCGCTTTACGGCCGATTCGCTGAATACCTTTGTTAGCCTTCGTCTTTTTTTGTTCTGATTTCGAAATGAATCTTGGGGATAACCGAGGTCTTGGGGCTGGAACACCATAAAGCATGCCTTCGGCGCTGATATCCTCGTCGATGTCCGGCCAACGGACACCATCACCATCCCCAATGATTTTCCAATTTGCCCGCTGTTCGGGCGATGCCTCTGATAATCGCCACGACCAGGCAAGCGGAACGCTGATTATCCGCCCATCCATGAGTTGAGCGGTAATCGTGTCTTCGGTGACGGTTATATTCTTAATTCTCACGTCTTGTATTTGTACCGCAGTGTTCATACCATGCCTCTACGATTGTATCTCTGTTCCGTTAAGATCGCTTCCCGTATGGCGTTGAGCTCTTTTGGCGCAAAACCCTGATTCCTTGCCAAAGCCACGGGTTGGACCCAGAATTTGCAGATCATCCTTTCTCTCTGAACATGCACGTGCATTCGCTCGTTGCAATCGAAGCTGTAGAAAAAGAACCGGTATGGCCCGGCAATGTTGCTGATTGTCGGCATACCAGTGCCTGATTAAATTATAGACCAATGCGCGGGGGCTGTCCATGTTTGTTTTGCAAGGCTGACACTAATTAGCTGCCTTTCTTTTTTACCCCTTTTCCGTGAAGATGTAAAGAAGGCTCGTGACCTTTATTAAAATATTTTAATTTTTTTCTTGACAGGCTGCGTGCACGCTGTTATAAAGTAAATTAAAATAATTTAATGAAAGGAGGCGAGAGGCGATAACATTGGGGGAAACATGCTGTTACTAGTTTCCAAAACTAACGAGAAGGAGGAAGCATGAAAAAGTTCGTTGTACTATTTGTTGCTGTGATGCTCGCCCTCCCGGCCATGAGTTATGCCGGCAGCGCGACGAGCAGATGGGATTTAACCATCGGCGGTATGGTGAAAGTGGATGTGGCCTGGAGTGACCAGTCCGTCAACCAGGATTACATCGTTGCAGAAAGACAGGCCGGCCCGGGCAATACCTCGTCCCGTGACAAGTACAGCGCCACGAGCTGGGGTGAAGGTGAGACAAGGCTGAACTTCCTCGTCAAGGGTCCTGACACATGGGGCGCCAAGACGTCCGCCTTTGTCGAATTCGATTTCAGGTCCCTGACCTCGAATGCCGTGGGCAGCACGCAACGCAGCAATGTTGAGGATTACGGCCTTGCGAACCTCAGGCATGCCTTCATGAAGTTTGACTGGCCGACCTTCAGCCTCGTGATGGGTAAGACGTGGAGCGTGCCCGGCGCACAGCCCTGCTTCTGCTTGCTCGACGTGAACGAGCTTGGCCCGTTTCAAAAGGGCATTATCCCGGTCCAGATTTACGGTGTATGGCAGGCCACGAAGGCCTTCTCCGTGACCGCCGGTGCGATGTCGCCGTATTCCGAGAATAGCTGGCCGGGCGGCACGCTTGCCAGCGGCCCGACGATCGATGATGGTTTCCAGAGGAGCAACTGGCCGATGATCTTCACCGAAATTGCGTACAAGACGGACGCGTGCGGTAAGATCGGTCCCTGGATGCTCCAGTTTGCCGTAGGCGGCGTCTTTGGAAGAGAAAAGCCGATCGCGCCCGCTACCCTTGGGCCGGTTGGTGACATAAATGGAGCAGGGAGCTTTGTCGTTGGTGGTACCGCTAATACCAATGGAAACGGCAGCGTCTACTCGAACCCGAACGGATACGCCAGTGATAACGTCAATATGTGGATGGTGACCGCCAGGACGTACATCCCGATCATCCCTGAGAAGGCACCCGGAAAGCTCGCGGGCTCCCTCGGTCTCGCTCTGACCGGTTTCACCGGCCAGGACATGCGCAGGTTCTCCGGTCCCCCGCCATTCGTACTGGCAGCCTATGCTTACAACAGGGC
>JADGQN010000465.1 GCA_017881765.1 Syntrophobacterales bacterium
TGGCTGGCCGAGGGATACGGTTACGATGTGACGAGCGTGGACGTAATCGACGCCTACGCACATACCGTCAAAGCCGCGGAAAAGGCCGGATCCAAACCGGAGACTCTCAGGCGCATCAAGGAGCTTCTCATCACCGAAAGAGGCGATGGTGGTTTCGTTGCCAAGCTCCTCTGTCCAAGGCTCGCCGAGGCAATGCGAGAATGAGCATACCGACTAGGACTTCCGCCATTTCCCAGCGGAATCTTGCTGCCGGCGAGCACACATCCATAACCCTCCCCTTCATCCCCTCCCCTTAAGGGCGGGGAAATATTACAACCCTCTCCCCCGGAAGGTGAGGGGGCTTTACTTATGAACTCCTTAGTAATTGTGACATCCCCATGGTGAGTGAAGGGAGGAGTTTCGGAACCGGGCGCTTGACCGGCGAAGGATAATTCTATATTTTGAAGGAATAGTGGGGAGCCGGTAATTTCAAGTTGGAGCGGGAAGGCAGATGAGACTATGAACCGGGAGCTGAATGCAGTCATAATGCCGGGCGGCGAGATCCAGCTCGAGTGGTCCGGTGCGGAAGAGCGAGTCTCCAAGAGCCAGCAGTTGTTGGAGCAGGAGATATCGCGGCGGTTTGGCACGGACAAGGACTCGGCATTTCTTTTCCTGGGGTTCAGTGAGAAATCTATTCGCCTTTCAGATTCGCTCAGTTTCTGGCGCGCGTTTGGAGGCTTATTCGCTGAAAAGATAAGGATGACGCCTGACCGGGAGCAGCTGAGACAGAACATAGCGGTGCCTCTTGCTCCAGGCGAGGCCCTGGCGGTCCTCGACAGCGCACCGCTCATGACCGGGGCTGAGTATTTGAATCAAGACCTCCTTGAAGCTGTATGGGATGGGCTGAACAGATGCTTTGCGGAGGGCGTCAACCATTACGAGGGGACCGTTGAAGAGTTCATAAGATCTCACAGTCCGAACGTGCATCTGGTTGGACGGGTCTATTTTCATCTGGTCGAAAACAAAAAAGGTGATGCCCCCTTCGCCTTCCTGGCCACGTATTCCACAGGACTCAACGCCCAGGGCACATCCAGGCATCTCCCCTTGAAATATGCCCTGGAGGAATTCGGCAAAGAGAATGAAAAACTTCTTGATCTGCTTTCAACGGTTCACCTTGCTGCCAGGGAGAGCGAGTTGATCAGTCAGATGGTTGAATCAGGAGAGATCTTTCATCCTCTTTCAATGACAACCCAAGAGGCATACACCTTCTTAAAGGAGATCCCGGTCTATGAGAATGCCGGTATACTCTGCAGGATCCCGAACTGGTGGAAGGGGTCCGCTCAGGGAGTGAGACTTCGTATCACCTCCGGTGACAAGCAGCCTTCCCACGTCGGCATGGACGCCATCCTTGATTTCAGAGCTGAGCTCCTTCTCGGAGACATGGTCATCCCTGAAGAAGAAGCCCGGCGACTGCTCATGAAATCAGAGGGTCTCGCATGGATCAAGAACAGGTGGGTGGCGGTCGATCCGGAGAAACTGAAACAGACGCTCGATGCCTACGAGAAGTCCCGCGATATGCTTGAAGCGGGCGAATTCAGCTTCAGGGACGCCATGCGTATACAGTTGAACCCCCGATCTGCCTCGCACATTGCCGATCAGTCACAGGATTTCGAACTGGCAAACGGCACATGGCTCGATACCGTGCTGAAGAAACTCCGAAACCCCGAGCTGATTGATGTCACACAGACAGGAAAGATGCTAAAGGCCGATCTGAGGCCGTATCAGCAGAAGGGTGTGAACTGGCTCTGTTTTCTCCACTCACTCCGGCTCGGGATCTGCCTGGCGGATGATATGGGCCTCGGAAAGACCGTCCAGGTGATTGCCCTGCTCACCATCATTAAGTGTCAGGAAACAGGCCTGCCAAGTCTGCTCGTGGTTCCTGCATCCCTGATCTCGAACTGGGAGAACGAGCTCGGCCGGTTTGCACCAGGCCTGCTCTTTTCTATCGCGCACCCTAGCGCGCCTCCCGGAAGAAAGATAGAGACGACGAACCATGACTCGCTGACGGGGATCGACCTTATCATTACGACATACTCCTTGGTACAGAGGTATGAGTGGCTCCATGAACGCGAATGGAATTACATCATACTTGATGAAGCCCAGGCAATAAAAAATCCCGGCACAAAGCAGACGCGGAGCATCAAGCGACTGAAGGCCCGAAACAGGATAGCCATGACAGGCACGCCGGTTGAAAACAGGCTCTCCGATCTTTGGTCTCTGTTCGACTTTATCAACCCCGGGCTGCTTGGCAGTGCGGAAGAATTCCGCAGGTTAGCAAGCGAGCTCCATCAATCTCCCGATGGCTACTCAAGGCTGAGGCGGATTATCAGCCCCTACATTCTGAGGCGCTTGAAGACGGACAAGTCGGTCATATCCGACCTGCCCGAAAAAATAGAAATGAAGACATACGCGCCGTTGAGCAGGAAACAGCTGCTCCTCTACAAAGAGATGGTCCGTGAGCTCAGAGAGACGATAGAGCGGACGGAAGGCATGCAGCGCAAGGGTTTGATCCTTTCGTCGCTCATGAAATTCAAACAGCTCTGCAACCACCCCGACCAGTACCTAGGGACCGGCGGATACGACGAAGAAGAAAGCGGCAAGTTCAGCCGCCTGAGAGAGCTTTGCGAGACCATCCTTCAAAAGAGAGAGAAGGTCCTCGTCTTTACTCAGTTCAGGGAGATAACAGAGCCCCTCAAGGCGTTCCTCGATGGCGTATTCGGAAGGGCAGGTCTCGTGCTGCATGGCGGAACCGCGGTAGCGAAGAGAAAAGACCTGATCGATACATTTCAGAGCACCACGTATGTACCGTTCATGGTCCTCTCCTTAAAGGCGGGTGGTCTGGGCCTGAACCTTACGGCGGCGAATCATGTCATACACTTTGACCGCTGGTGGAACCCGGCGGTTGAGAACCAGGCGACCGACCGGGCCTTCAGGATAGGTCAAAAAAAGAACGTGGTCGTCCACAAATTTATTACCGAGGGGACGATTGAAGAGAAGATCGATAGGATGATAGAAGGAAAGATAAGGCTGGCTCAGGAAGTGATTCAGTCAGGAGGAGAGGAATGGATAACAGAGATGAATAACGATCAGCTGATCGAACTCTTCTCCTTATCTGTCTGACCGTGGTAGAATGGCGGTCTGTTTATTCACCTATCAGGAGCATACCGATGTCACGCTGGGATTATTTTTCTCCATACGTACCCGTTGCCGAAAAGAAGGCAAAAGCCGCAAAAAAGCTTAAGGAACTGTCCAAGAAGAACCCGAACCTGAAGCCGGTGATTCTTCAGGGCACGGCGATCGCCCGCTCTTGGTGGGGCAAGGCCTGGAACCTCAACCTTGAGCGATACGCCGATTACCATAACCGCATCGGCAGGGGACGGAGCTACGTCCGTCACGGCGCTGTCCTTGACCTTCAGATCGACCCCGGAGAGGTGCGGGCCTCTGTCCAGGGCTCCCGGTCGCGCCCTTATTCAGTGATCATAAGTATAGAGACCCTCAAGAAAAATATTTGGCAGACGGTCCTTTATCAATGCGAGGGCGTGCTCGAATCGCTGCAAGAGCTCCTTAATGGGAGCTTTCCCAAGGTTATAGGGGAGATTTTTACTCATAAGGATTCAGGCATGTTCCCATCGCCGAAGGAGATTAAATTCAATTGCTCCTGTCCGGATTGGGCCGGTATGTGCAAGCACGTTGCCGCTACGCTTTACGGGATCGGTGCGCGGCTC
>JADGQN010000466.1 GCA_017881765.1 Syntrophobacterales bacterium
AGCAGCGCGATGGCGACCATAGCAGGTTGCATGTGCATTGCTCGGGTTGACGATTATCGGCAGAAAGTTTGGATCACGGCAAAAAGTGTGATGCCGATGATTTCAGGAAGAATTTGTCGACTGGCTCAGATGTAGAGAGCATCGGCAAGGCTGGTAGTCAGGATCATCTAAGAGGGTTCCGCACTTGCCACTCGAAAGCTGCAACAGATCCCTCCTTGTCGCGTCGATAGGGCTTACTAAAAGAGTTAGTATCGGAGATCACCCGAACGTGATCGTAAAGGCGGTCCCCCCGCTTCTGTCCAGCTCGACCGTGCCGTCGAGTTGATCAATAAGTGAGTTTACCAGGGTCAGCCCCAGGGACGGCGATTTTTGAAAATCGACGTGCTCCGGGAAGCCGATGCCATTGTCGCTCACGGTGAGCGTAACCCGGTTTGCGCTCCCTCTCTGCAACTGAATCGTAACCTCTCCTTTCTTTCCGTTCGGAAAGGCATGCTTCAATGCATTGGAGACAAGCTCATTGATGATCAGACCACACGGTATCGCCTCCGCGATGTCGAGAGGGATATCCTCAAGATTGAGCGTGAACCGGACAAGACCGTCCCCGGTTCTGTAGGAATGCCGCAGATCGGACACAAGGTTTCTCGTGTACTCACCCATATCAACGCTGGCAAGGTCAGGTGACTGGTAGAGCCGTTCGTGGATGAGGGCCATGGACTTCACGCGGGCACGGCTTTCTTGAAGCGCCGAGACAGCCCCGGGGTGCTCCGTTCTTGATGACTGCAGGAAGAGAAGGCTTGAGATAATCTGAAGGTTGTTCTTCACGCGGTGATGGATCTCTTTCAGGAGCACCTCTTTCTCCTTGAGCGACGCCCTGATCTTCTCTTCAGCCTGCTTGCGTTCCGTGATGTCGTGGGAAATGCCGATGATGCCGATGACCTCCCCCGATTCGTTGCGGTATGGTGCTTTGCTGGAAAGAAAGATTCGATAGCCATCAGATGTCCCGGCAACTTCTTCCATGCTCTGGCTGCGGCCCGATTCCATGACGCGCAGGTCATTCTCACGCAGTGCCTGCCCTATGGCGGGGTTCTCATAATACTCACTGTCCGTCTTGCCGATAATTTCCACAGCCGGCTTTCCAACAACCTTTTCCAGTGCCGGATTGCACATGAGGATGCGGCTTTGTCTGTCCTTAACGTATACCGGATCGGACGTCGTCTTCATTACCGCATGCAGAAGGGCCTCGCTCCGCCGCACCGCCTCCTCCGCCCGCTTGCGCTCGGTGATGTCGTTGAGTATGAGCAGCGCCAGGTTGGCAACTACCGCTCCTGAGACCACCGCATGGCGCTGTGAGCCATCTTTGCAGGTGATAACAGCTTCAAAGGGCGCAAGCTCCTTACCTTGCTTGTGCGCCTCCACGAGGGAGGGAATTGTCTCCCGGTAGGCAGGGTCAGGGTAGGCCAGGCGGCGCCATTCGGCCACGACGTAGATATCTTCAAGGGCATACCCGAAGAGTTCGCTAAATTTACGGTTGCAGTATTTGATCTTTCCTTCTAAACCGGCCCAGGAAATAGCAATCGGCGCGGCATCCATGAGTGCCTGGAGCCTTTGCTCGCTCTCATGCAGTTCTCGCTCGGTCTGCTTCCGTTCAGTGATGTCGTTGAACATGATCAGCAGCATGTTAAGGACCACGGTTGCCGAGACTATGACATGGCGCTGGGTGCCGTTCTTGCAGGTGATAGTCGCTTCATAGGGCACAAGCTCCTTACCTTGTTTGCTCGCGTCTATGAAGGAGGGAATTGTCTCCCGGTAGGCGGGGTCGGGATAGGCGCGGCGGTGGAATTCGGCCTTGGTGGGGATATCCTCAAGAGTATACCCGAAGAGCTCGTGGTGTCTGCGGTTGATGTATTTCCGGTCCCCCTCCATGTCAGACCAGGAAATAGCAATCGGCGCGGCGTCCATGAGAGCCTGGAGCCTTTGCTCGCTTTCCCGTAGCGCCTCCTCCGCTCGTCTGCGCTCAAAGTCCTTCGTCTCCAGCATTGCTGCCATAGCATCAAAAGAGTTTCCTAGCCGGCCCAGTTCGTCTTTTCTGTGAGCTAAACCTGTCCGTACATGCATCTCGCCTTCGCCGAAGCGTTTTGTCGCCATGACAAGTTTGTTGAGCGGGTCCACAAGGATGGAATTGCCCGCAATCCATGCCAGCAGCATTGCGAAAAGAGATGCAATCCCGAGAAGAGCGACATTATAGACTAACTGAATATTGGCATGATGAAGGGCCGCATTCTTAACAACACCGATGTGTACGACCAGATACGGGGGTTCATTGTCGCGCAGCCATAACCTCTTGTAGGCATAGATACGGGACACGTTGTCTTTTCCGATTGCTTCGTAGAAACCTTCTTTGCTGTCAACGGGTATTCCTTGTACGTATTGTGATGGGTGGGGCGTCCCGGGAGGAACATCTTTACGTTCAGGAAGACGGTATAATGTTATATTCTTATGATCCGCCATACTCGTGACGGAACCTTCCGGCAGGCTTAGCTGGGCCATGAACTCTCTGTACTTATCCAGTTTTATACCGGCTGAAACAATGGCGATAAGTTTCTTGTTCTTGTCCAGCACAGGGTAAGAATAAAGGATCGTCGGAACCCCGATCAGTCTTCCCACGATGTATTCCCCGGCAGAGAAATCGCGCGTTCTGATGGCGTCCCTGAAATGTTTTCGGTCTGCAACATTGATGCTGCCCGGAGCGAAAAGCATAGACGCGGCAAACATGTTGCCGTCAGGTGTAACGGCGTCTACGATCGCATAGAACGGATTCTGTTTTTGTAGATCCTTGAATAGCTCGTTGCAGGCCTTGGCGTCAATTTTCTGCACTTCCGGTCGTTGCGCCAACATCTGGAGCATCTGCCTTGTGCTGGCTGCAAGCTGCTCTTGTTGTGCTGCCAAACTTTTCGCCAGATGCAGGGCGTTCCGCTTCGCCGCGGCGATGTCCTCTTTCCGGTGTTCTATACCTGAAAACAAGATTATCCCTAGTGCAGGTATTACAGCGGCAAGTATCAGGAAGAGCAATTTTTTCCGAATAGACATAGAAGAGAGAAATTTCATTTCATACCGCCCATAATTGACTTATTTATGGTCTGACATGACAAGCTGCGCCATGGAGTTATGTTCTTCAATAAGCGCCTCAGGACTTCTGTACATCTGAACATCGCTTTCTTTTGTACCTTTCCGATATTAATTGGACTTCGCACAAGTGGCCACCTTTGTCCTCAACCCTTGTTCCCTTGTGAAGATGCAAGCCGCAAATCTTAATGCTATACTGGGGCAACGCTGGCGGGTACGTAGGGGATGACCCACTCTGTTAATAAGTATTTCCCAGACAGACCCACGCTCAAAGCACGTCATCCATCGGGCACTACTACCAGGCGTTTTCACAGGTAGACGGTGTAGCGTTGAGCCAAAACCATGAACGGTATCCGGGTCAGAGCGAACGGCGCAGTCATCAAAACTCCTGCCGGAGCTTGATGAAGGATTTGTTGCGGGTTCATCCCCGGTTCGCATCGGTGCCACCTACCTGTTACGCACTCACTATTTCCGCACTCGATCGTTCTTACTGGTGAGCACAATAATTTATGCAACTTCTATACCGAAGCAACGTGACAGAATTATCGATGACATGGCTCTAAAACGGATCGTGAACAGTGGAATAGGGTAGCGCGATAAAGTGGGCAGGCCCAACAACAGATAGTGA
>JADGQN010000467.1 GCA_017881765.1 Syntrophobacterales bacterium
GGGATACCGGTTCTAAAGCCCTTCTCAGCCAGGGCTGCGGTAAACCTGTCGAAGTTCAGCCCCGGCTCAACGACGGCGTACCCGGAGTCCGTATTGATCTCTATGATTCTGTCCATGCGATGCAAGTCGAGGACGATGCCTTCCTCTGAGGTGATGCATGCGCCCACCCCGTTCACTCCCCCTGACATCACAGAGACAGGGATCTTGTGTTCATTTGCCGTCTGAAGCACAGCCACCACATCGTCACGGTTTTCGGGCAGCACCACGAATGCCGGCTTGTGCGGAGTGCTCGAGCTTACGTCAAAGGCATACGTGGTGAGAACAAGATCGTCATCCTTCACCTTTTCCGGTCCTATTCTGTTTCTGAGCTGCCGGCGGATCAGCCCCTTCTCCGGCTTATTCGATTGTTTTGCTGGTTTCATCTATCTCCTCCTTGAATGGTTCATTGTTCTGTCAAAGTCTGGATGAAATCACGTGCCACTGGAACAGTCGCGTCTTTCACCCCGTCTTCCGTCGTGATCCCCAGAAGATGCATGTTGAACTCCATCACGTCCAGGCCCGCCAGCCTATACTTACCGGACCGATAACCCCTTGCGACGAGATGCGCGATCTGCAGAAGCGCCTTTTCCTCGATCCCCGGCCCGTCCATATAACGCGCGGCGTGAACGCAACGATACGCACCCACGTCAAGGTCGAGACTGACATAGACATAAGGGGTTCTGATCTTCTCAACCAGAAAGCGCTCAAGCCTCTTACTATACGATCCATCGAATTCCCGCAGCGGGAAGAAACTGCAGCCCCGCTCCTCGAACGCGAGATACCTCTCCCGGAACGTCTCCCACTCCGGGGCCGCCTTTTCCGCGGGATAATCGGCCACTCCCACGAAAAGCAGGCGTTCGGGGCTGACGAGGCCCTTATCGAGAAGGTAGGCCCAGAAGTTTCCGCAGCAATACGCATCCTCACCAGACATGCCAAGAAAGAGGTCTCTTGCGCCTGCGGGATACGCGGATGCCATTCCCAGGACCGGTTCCATCCTTACTGAAAGAGGCAGCGCATCAAAATGGCGGTCGAGTACCAGAACGGTCAGGTTATCCGGACCAAGTAACTCCGACAGGGCAGAGACGACACCGCCCGTTGCCGAATGATCTATCCCGACCATAACGGGAAGCCCCGGAAGAATCTTGTCCGCCACAAAATCCCGCAGTTCATGGGCGGTCTTAAGCGGTCCGTCATCGTCAAGAAACTGCTGCATATGTTCCCTGGTGATCAGTCGCTGATCGGACGGCCTGGGTCTTGGCCCCAGCCATGAGGCGAGGGGGAATCTTCCGGCGGGCTCGATCTGCCCCTTTTTCCATGTTATCTGCTCGATTATTGCTTCGTAAGGGTCATCATGCAGCTTCTGCCCCTGTTGGCGGGCCCATATAGAGGCAAGTTTAAGCTGCAGGCTAAAGGGATCGTCCGACACATCCAGAGCGACACCGAATAGTTTTGCGGGGTGCTTCACTGCGCTAGGACTCATATATGCTGTCAAGTTCCGCCTCAACCGCAAGGGCTGCACCGGTTTCCATCGTGTCTATCCCTATATCATTGCACAGACGGTTGATTCTGGCAATCATATCGCCGTCGCGTATCATACAGTTTGAGCCCGGCATCCGGAGTGTCTCATGTTCGACATATTCTCATCTCGTTTAGGAAGTGTCAATTATACTAAAGTATGATTTTGATGATGGTGCATTTGCCAAAGCGAATTCGACGCCCAACTTAAGCCTACAGAAAAGTCCTTGACAAAGTTACGTGCGCTTTGACTTAAAGGTGTTAGACGGATAACGATTTGAATCTGAATAGATTGCGGAACTGATGGAACGCTAAGTACGACTGGTGGGACTTATCAAAGGCAAATGTACGGCTATCTTGGTGCCAGACGCCGGGCGACTCTTCACGGTTATCCTGCCTTGGTGTTCCTCGACGATTTTCCTCGCCACCGCCATACCCAGCCCGGTACCGCTACCCTTTTTACTGTAAAAGGGTATGAACAGATGGTTGAGCGTCTCCTTGTCCATCCCTTTGCCGTAATCTCTGATCCTTATGACCGCCGTATCATCTCTCTTAAGCAGCCGTATCGATACGTTCTGGCCCTTCTGCGATGCCTCAATGGCATTGTTGACCAGATTCACTAATGCCCGCTCCAGATATGCCGGGTCTACCATCACCGTGAGCGGCTGCTCCGTTGCGTCGATGGTCAGTTCGACCCCTTCCTGTTCCGCCTTCGCGGCGGAGGTCCGCAGCAACTCCCTTATCAATGCCCCGGCGTCCTCCTCTTTCCGGTTGAGCTGCAGTGGTTTTGAAAAGTCGAGCGCGCCGTCCATTACTTGCTCCATCTTCTCAACTGCCTCGCTTACCGCGGTTACCACCTGTTCGCACGCACTCGTACCTCTCTCCAAGCGCTTTATCGCAGCTTTCACGTTTAAGAGCGGGTTCTTCAGATCGTGCACAATGACTGCTGCTGCCTGGCCAAGGCCAGACAGGTACCTGTTTTCCTCCAGTTGTCTCCCACGCGCGTTTTTCAGGTCCATAAGAAAACCTACGAGCAGTGCAAAAAGGACCGGAAAAATAATGTGGATGGAGTTATCCACCAACCACAGGGAGGCACCATGCCAGTCGGTAACGATATACCCGCCATATAGGAGAGTAACCATGAAGGAGGTAAAGAGAGCACCTCTGAAGCCGAACACGAGACCTGCCAGGAGCAGCGGTATGTAATGGAGCTCCGCGTAAATTGAATGGAGCGGCTGGTCATGATAGGTGGTAGCGTGGTGGAAGTACGTGATCAGCAGAACCGAAATGCCGATCAGGACCGCCATAAGATATCGCCTGTTCGTCGCAACTCTCTTTACAGGCTGAAAGAAGGTTGCCATGTGTGTTCCTATTCATAAACACTATAAGATACCTGAGTGAAACTGTCAAGAATGAAACCCCTATGTTGCTGCTAAGCCCCCTTCGAGCAGCTAGCACCCTCATTCACCTCTTGTTGCTTGCCGTGATAATGTTGGAAGCTCTACCCTTTATCCTGCTTGGCTACACACACTACGAAGGCATCACAGAGAATCAATAAGAGCCATTCGTAATCAGCAGGTCCGGGGCTCAAATCCCCGCGTCGGCTTTTGCAGTACAGCGATTGAGAATTTGAAGCAAGGCCGATTATCCACCATCAGTCCACCATTTGAGATTTGAAACAAAAAAGGCCGCCCGAGCTTATTTAATTACCGGCGGTTGCTGAAGCCTCTCCTGCCTCATAAGGTCAATAATGATCTGGAGTCTCCTATTTATGTCTATCGTCTCATTTCTGATGCGGAAAACGAAGAAAGGCACGAAAACAGCCATGATGCCAAAGACAATCGAAAATACAATTACTAGAACGGCCAGTCCTTGCATAAGCAGCCCCCCTCTATTTCCATCGTAGCATCCTTTCGGCCGGTGTCACAAGCTAGAGCTAGTTTTCCTTTAGCGTAGCCGGCCGCGTGCTGCATGTTTGGCCGGTCACTGAGCATTAACCCAATAATGAGAGATTATCTATCAATCGTTGCTGTGTGGGCTAATCCCATTCATTCAATGATGGCTAATCAAATTTCTTATGTTCCTATATCAGCCGAAAATGGTATAAGGTAAAGGGGGGTAGTCGGTTAGCTCCAGCTGTGCTACAATACAAGGGCAAACTTCTCGCATGATGAAGGAACAGTGGGACCGG
>JADGQN010000468.1 GCA_017881765.1 Syntrophobacterales bacterium
ATTCAAAAATACGACCCAGCCTTCGGCCGGGTACCCCGGGCGACAAGGAGGATAGCGATAGCGCAGCATCCTGTAAGGACGGAGGCGTACTATAGTACGTCGGAGTCGTGCCGACGCAACACCCACTTGCGTGGGTACCCGGAAGCTATATGAATGAAGGCAATTTGGTATTATGATGGTACCTGCTCTGAGCATCCGTAACCTGTCGTATCGATACAGGGGGCAGCAAAAGCCTGCGCTCGATCGCGTCTCGTTTGATGTGACGCGCGGCGATTCTCTCGTGATCATGGGTCCCACGGAAGCGGGGAAGAGTACGCTGACAGCCACAATGAACGGTCTTGTTCCGCACTTCTTCAAGGGCCGCTTCGATGGCGCCGTGACCGTGCTGGGCAGAAATTCCAAAGAGACGAGCGTTGCGGAGCTGTCAGAGCGCGTCGGCATGGTTTTTCAGGATTTTGAGGCCCAGCTTTTTTCGACCAACGTGGAACTGGAAGTGGCGTTTGGCCCGGAAAATCTCGGTTTGCCACGCGAAGAGATCGTACGCCGGGTAGACGATAATCTCCGGCTAGTCGGACTGGCCGGTTTAAAGCATCGGTCTCCCGCAACGCTCTCCGGAGGTGAGAAACAGAAGCTGGCCATAGCGTCAATCCTGGCGTTGAAGCCGGAACTGCTCGTGATGGACGAACCAACGACAGACCTTGATCCGGAAAGCAAAAAGGAGATTTTTCGTATCACCGAGGAGTTGCGCCTCAGAGAGGATATGACCCTGGTTGCCGTCGAGCACGAGACCGAAGAAGTTTTCAACGCCAAGAACATCCTTTTGCTGAAGGACGGCCGGATGGAGGGCTACGGTCCCGCTTCAGAGATGCTACGGCAGATCGATCTGCTTGAAAAGGTCGGCGTGAGACCACCGCCTATCCCTGCGTTCTTTTATCGTATGGGGTTGGGAACCTTGCCCTTGACGATCGAGGAAGGCCTCAAGGAGTTTGTGGCGCAGGGATGGCGCATTCGCGGTGAGGCCTATACGAGGCTTGTCGAGAGTGAGTCTCGGCGCCGTACGGGGTACGGCCAGACGATCATTGAGTGCGAAGGCCTGGAATATACATATCCGGGCGGCCTGAAGGGGCTGAGCGGGGTTAACGTGGCGATACGGCGCAAAGAGATGGTTGCGATTATCGGGCAAAATGGAGGCGGGAAGACAACGCTCGCCAAGCATCTTAACGGCCTTTTGCTTCCCGGCCGCGGTCGTGTCCGCGTGAACGGTTTGGCTACAACGGAACAGACGCTATCCGGGCTGGGAAGGACCGTCGCTTACGTATTTCAGAATCCGGATCACCAAATCTTTTCTGAGACGGTATTTGATGAGGTGGCCTTTGGACTGAGGCAGCGCGGGATGAGCGATCAGGAGATCAAGGGGCTTGTCGAGCAGGCGCTAGCGGCCGTTGGATTGACTGGCTTCGAGCATGAAGACCCGTTCAGCCTGACGAAGAGCGGGCGCAAGCGCGTCGCCGTTGCCTCGGTGCTGGCGCTGAAACCGGATATCCTCATCCTCGATGAACCCACGACCGGCCTCGACTATTCAGAGCAGAAAGGCATGATGGAGATGATAAAAGGTCTTAACCAGCAGGGGTGCACCATCATCTTCATCACACACCACATGTGGATCGTGGCCGAGTACGCCCATCGCGCGCTTGTTCTCAAGGAGGGTCATGTCTTGATGGACGGTACTCCCCGCGAAATCTTCGCAAGACGGGAGCTGGCCGACGCGGCGTTGACCCCGCCCGCGGTGACGGCATTCTCCGCGGTTTTGGGCAAGACCTTGCTGAGCGTAGATGAACTGGTACTCTGCACGCTGATGAACGGAACACCAGGTTGATGAACCAGGAGATCTATCTCGAAAGAGAAACCTTTTTCCACGGGCTTGACCCGCGTACCAAGCTCCTTACGCTCGTTACCTTTTTTGTGGTTATCCTTTACTTCGAGGATCCGCTCTGGATCGCCCCTTTGAGCTGTCTTGTTCTGGCGCACGGGCTCGCATCCGGATCGATGATAAACCTGCGGCCGCTCAGATATATCCTTCTTGCCCTCAGCGTCTCCAGCATCGTTCTTTGGAATCTATTTGCCAATGGAACGACACATCTTTTTTGGATTGTCGAACGCGAGTCGCTTTACTACAGCATCGGAAGAGCGCTTATGCTTCTCTCGCTTGTCGTGGAAGGCGTTATCTTTTTGAGCACCACGAGGTATGAAGAGCTTACGCTCGGCTTGATTAGGCTGGGTCTCCCGTATCGGGCCGGTTTTGCAGTCTCAACGGCTTTTCGTATGATACCGATGATTGTTGCGAGCGCTTATGCCGTGGCTCAAGCCCAGCGCGCCCGCGGCCTTGATCTTGATAACGGCAATATAGTCAAACGCGTGAAGAAATATCTGCCTCTTCTGGTGCCCGTTTTTCTCTCCATGATCAGGAGCACTAATACTTTTGTCATGGCGTTGGAATCGCGGGGATTCGGTGCTCGAAAGAAGCGAACTTTCTACCTGCAGATTCGATTCAGAGGGAAGGACGTTCTCTGTATTGCATGCCTTGCACTCTTGTTTGCCGCAGCCACTTATTTTAAAATTGCAGGGTACGGAGCGATCGAAGGATTGCGGAGATTTTAGAACGCAGGACGTTCGCTTCGCTGGGACGACCGTCACGCAAAGCGTGACTGGGACGTTCGTTTCACTAGGACGATATGCTAAACTCCTGTGGCTGTGCAACGCGATTCAAAGCTTTTCTCAACGAAGTTCTTGATCTTAGCGTCCCAGCCCGAAGGGCGGTCGTCCTAGTGAGCATAGCGAACGATCGTCCGAGCCGAAGGCGGACGTCCTAGTCGCACAAGTGCGACGGTCGGTTGAGAGAGAGGAAGCATGAAAGAAGTGATCTCGATGTGGCGGCATACGCGGATGGTGATCCTTGTGGCCTTATCGGCAGCCATCTACGCTGCTGTATTGATTCCGTTCAAGGGGGGCATCCCGATAGTACCAGGCATCACCGAAATAAGGCCTGCAAACGTCTTCCCTACGGTCTTCGGGCTTATGTTCGGACCGGCAGGCGCCTGGGGGTCAGCCATCGGCAACTTGCTGGCCGACCTGCTGGGAGGGACCCTTACCTGGGCCAGTGTGTCAGGGTTTTTCGGCAACTTCATGTTGGGTTTCATTCCGTATAAATTATGGGGCGCAATCGGTCTTGTGCCTG
This sequence comes from Syntrophobacterales bacterium, assembly GCA_017881765.1. Taxonomy (GTDB): domain Bacteria; phylum Desulfobacterota; class Syntrophorhabdia; order Syntrophorhabdales; family WCHB1-27; genus JADGQN01. The sequence continues at coordinate 3,236 of JADGQN010000468.1, forward strand.
CACGGGATATCAGTCAGAACGTAAATTCCCGGAGAAAGCTCGGGGCCTATGTGATTGTGGCAGTGGTTTCCTCAGCCGGGTGCGCCATGATAATCTCCTGGTATCTGGACCTGGTCGGCCTTATCCCTTTTGCCTTCCTGGCCATTGTCATCACGGTGAACAATCTCATTGCCCAGCTCGGGCTCGGTCCGCCGCTTCTTTTGCTTCTCTATCCCCGGGTGAAGAGATGGGGCCTCGTCTGGACCGACATCCTGAAACCGGAAGAGGTATCCGGAGGCTTTTTCAGATTCGCGGGTGCGGCGCTCATGATCATAGGCGCGGTGGGCGGTCTTGTGATTGGGCTCGGCATCTCTACGGACCTTTACGGACAGCATCTCTTCAGTTTCGCTACCGGGGCCAAGGGAAGGGTGGGTGTGTGGCTCGGCGTTCTGCCTTTCCTGTTTCTCATCGGGATCGCGAGTTTCATGCTTTCAGGGCGGGAACAATTTA
>JADGQN010000106.1 GCA_017881765.1 Syntrophobacterales bacterium
GCCGGTATACCAAAAATAAAAATAGCCGAAAACACCCGTCGGATTCTGCATAGTGAGTTACTGTAAAGCAATTTTTAGTATATGTCAAGAGAATCTCAGAGAAGCCAGCAATGACGGCCATGGGAGGCGCATGGCAAGGTTGACAAGCCGTATTTGACTGTATTAGGCTACATGCATACGGTTGCTTGAAGATAATCGTTCTCTTGTAACGTTTCGACAGCATCTGACGACTTACTACTGATGGTGAGATGCGCGAGCTTCATGGCCGAGTTTTTGCATAATGCATAATCAAAGTCTGGACATCGTAGCCGACATTAAAGAGCCTTCTTCGCGTGGTCAACGCCCTCAATGAGGCGGTGGTCCCGTACGTGGTTGCGCCTCTGATAGGCCGGATGGTGTCCGAACCATTTTTGTGAGTGTGGCCGACATGATTACACAAGACGCCGAAAAGAGTGAATCGCCTGAGCAGAAGGGTTCTCGTGGACTGCGCAGACGCTGGTGGATCATCCTGTTGGTGGTCTGTCTTCTGGCCCTTGGGGCATACGCCCTGCTCGTCAGGACGGGGAAGGTGCCGCTCGGGAACGCGGGTGGTCAGGGTAAAGCCCCTGTCCCCGGCATCCCCGTGGTGGCGGTCCAGGCGAAAAAGAGCGACTTCAAGGTTTACATCACCGGGCTTGGCTCGGTCACCCCGGTTTACACGGTTACCGTGAAGAGCCGTGTTGACGGTCAGTTGATGGAGGTCCTCTATAGGGAAGGCCAGATGGTTAACCAGGGAGACGTGCTGGCCTTGATCGATCCCCGGCCGTTTCAGGTCCAGTTGACTCAGGCCGAGGGGCAAATGGCCCGTGACCAGGCCCTGCTGAAGAACGCCCAGGTCGACCTGGAGCGGTATCGGGTGCTGTGGAAGGAAGACTCAATTCAAAAGCAGCAGCTGGATACCCAGGAGGCGCTGGTCCGCCAGTACGAAGGCGTGGTAAAGACGGACCAGGGGCAGATCGATAACGCCAAGCTCCAGCTCATTTACTGTCGCATTACATCACCGATTACCGGCAGGGTAGGCTTGCGGCTCGTAGACCCGGGCAATATTGTCCATGCGAACGATACCAACGGTTTGCTTGTCATCACCCAGCTTCAGCCGATCACCGTTGTGTTTCCCATCCCTGAAGACAACCTTCCTATGGTGCTTGGCAAGGTCAAGGCCGGGCAGCAGCTACCTGTTGAGGCTTTTGATCGCGGGGAGACACGCAAGCTTGCGGAAGGAACGTTACTGACCCTCGACAATCAGGTCGATCCTTCGACCGGCACGGTCCGGTTCAAGGCGATCTTCGCGAATAAGAATGATGAGCTTTTCCCCAATCAGTTTGTGAACGCCCACCTGCTGGTAGACGTCAAAGCCGGAGCCACGGTGGTCCCCGCGTCAGCGACCCAGCGTGGTCCCCGAGGTACTTACGTCTATGTTGTAAAAACTGACAACACGGTCAGCCAGCGTCTGATCGAAATGGGGGAAACCCAGCGGGGTCAAACCGTTATAAGGTCTGGAATCTCGCCAGGTGAACGGGTTGTTGTCGATGGCGCAGAAAGGTTGCGAGATGGTGCAAAGGTGGAGGTGAAAGTCCAGGCGGACGATGCGACGCCAAAAGGCGGCCGATGAACCTTTCCCGTATATTCATCCTGCGGCCGGTCGCAACGACGCTGCTGATGGCGGCTATTATCTTGGCCGGCGCCGTGGCCTACAAACAGCTGCCTGTATCTGCGCTGCCTCAGGTTGACTATCCGACTATCCAAGTCCGCACCTTCTATCCCGGCGGAAGTCCGGATGTCATAGCTTCATCGATAACGGCGCCGCTGGAGCGTCAGTTCGGCATGATGCCCGGCCTGACGCAGATGACGTCGACAAGTTCCAGCGGGGCTTCGATCATCACGCTGCAGTTCACACTGGAACTCAGCCTGGACGTTGCCGAACAGCAGGTTCAGGCTGCCATCAACGCGTCCTTCACCTACCTGCCACGGGACTTACCGATCCCGCCCGTCTACAGTAAAGTAAACCCTGCCGATGCTCCTATTCTGACTCTGGCTCTGACGTCCGATAGTTTGCCCATGCCCCAGGTGGAGGATCTGGCGGACACGCGGTTTGCCCAAAAGATCTCTCAGCTGCCGGGCGTAGGACTGGTGAGCATCAGCGGCGGGCAAAGGCCGGCCGTGCGTATTCAGGCCGACCCTAAAGCCCTCGCTGCCTATGGCATGACCATGGAGGACCTGAGAGTAGCTATTGTAGCGGCCAATGTCAACCAGGCAAAGGGCAGCTTCGACGGTCCCCGCCAGGCCTATATCATCGGGGCCAATGATCAGCTTTTTTCGAGCAAGGAATATCGATCCCTGGTGGTCGCCTATCGTAACAATGCGCCCGTGCTATTGACTGACGTGGCCGAGGCGATCGACGATGCGGAGAATGTGAGACAGGCCGCCTGGATCAATAATTCCCCGGCAGTGATCGTCAATATCCAGCGGCAACCGGGTGCAAACGTCATCGAGGTTGTAGATCGCATCAAGGGCCTTCTGCCTTCTCTCCAAAGCTCATTGCCATCCTCGGTGCGTGTCTCGGTGCTGACGGATCGGACCACGACCATTCGCGCATCCGTCAGGGACGTGCAGATAGAGCTGTTGCTGGCCGTGGTCCTGGTCGTGCTCGTCATCTTTTTCTTTCTCCGAAATCTGGCCGCCACGGCCATTCCGAGCGTGGCCGTTCCTTTATCTCTCGTGGGAACCTTCGGCGTAATGTATCTTCTCGGCTTCAGCCTGAACAATCTATCCCTCATGGCCCTCACGATCTCCACCGGTTTCGTCGTGGACGACGCGATTGTGATGATCGAAAACATATCGCGTTTCATTGAAGCAGGCGATTCGCCGCTGGAGGCGGCTCTCAAGGGGTCGAAGCAGATCGGCTTCACCATCCTGTCTCTGACCGTCTCTCTCATCGCCGTACTGATTCCGTTGCTTTTTATGGAGGACGTGGTGGGACGTTTGTTTCGGGAATTCGCCGTTACGCTCGGCGTCACTATTCTTATCTCGGCCGCGGTGTCGCTGACCCTGACGCCGATGATGTGCGCGCGGCTGCTCAAGCATACACCTGAGGAACAACAGGGCAGGTTCTACCGCTGGTCTCAAGAAATGTTTGACAGAACGATAGCATTCTACGGCCGGACTCTGCAGTGGGTTCTGAGGCGACAGAAGCCGACGCTGCTCGTGGCCGCGGGTACGCTGGTATTCACCGTGCTGCTTTACATCATCGCTTCGAAAGGCTTTTTCCCGGTCCAGGACACGGGGCTTATACTGGGTATTTCCGAAGCCCCACAGTCAATATCATTCAACGCCATGGCGCGCGAGCAGCAGACCCTTGTCCGGGCGATCCTTGAAGACCCCGCGGTTGAGAGCCTCTCTTCCTTCATCGGCATAGACGGCATCAATACGACCCAGAATAGCGGGAGAATCCAGATCAATCTGAAGCCGCTCGAAGAACGGAGGATGAGCGCGAGTGACGTGATCGGGCGCCTCCAGGCAAGAGTGGAGAAGGTGGAAGGGATCAAGCTTTTTATGCAGCCCATTCAGGACCTGACGGTCGAGGACCGCGTGAGCCGCACCCAGTTTCAATATTCGCTGGAGGATCCCAACATCGATGAGTTGAACAGTTGGGCACCCAGGTTCGTTGAAGCGCTGAGCAAGAACCCGGAGCTCCGCGATGTGAGCACCGACCAGCAGGACAAGGGTTTGAACCTTTCGGTAGCAATCGACCGCGCCACGGCCTCACGCCTCGGCATCACACCACAGGACATTGACAATACCCTATACGATGCGTTCGGACAGAGGCAGGTCTCGACAATTTTCACGCAGTTGAACCAGTACCGTGTCATTCTGACCGTCAAGCCCGAATTTCAGCAAGGTCCGCCCGCGTTACAAGGGATCTACCTTCGCTCGCAAGGCGGCGGGCAGGTGCCGTTAGGAGCGATCACCCAGACCACCGAGAAGACGGGCCCCCTCATGGTTACCCGCCAGGGCCAGTTTCCGGCTGCGAACATATCGTTCAATCTTGCTCCCGGAGCAGCCCTCGGGGACGCGGTAGACGCGTTTGAAACAACCGCGAAACAGATGAACATGCCGGCGAGTATCCAGGGAAGCTTTCAGGGCACAGCCAAGGCCTTCAGGGCGGCCCTCGCCAATGAACCTCTCTTGATCCTCGCAGCACTCGTGACCGTCTATATCGTGCTCGGGATACTTTACGAGAGCTATATCCACCCTATCACGATCCTCTCCACGCTGCCCTCGGCCGGCGTGGGGGCTATCCTCGCGCTTCTTATCACCCGTACCGACTTGTCGGTCATTGCGATCATCGGCATCATCCTCCTCATCGGTATTGTTAAGAAAAATGGCATCATGATGGTCGACTTTGCCCTGGATGCCGAGCGCAAAGAAGGGAAAAGCCCTGAGGACGCCATCTACCAGGCCTGCCTGCTCCGGTTCCGGCCCATCATGATGACTACCATGGCTGCCCTCCTCGGGGCCTTGCCTCTGGCTCTGGGCCGCGGGGTGGGCTCTGAGCTTCGCCATCCTCTCGGTATTACTATCGTCGGCGGACTCATCTTCAGTCAGATGCTCACCCTCTACACCACACCGGTCATCTACCTCGCATTTGACCGGCTGGCGAGGCGCATAAAGGGGCCTCGTCCACAGGAGCCGGACGAAGAGGAGCTATTGCCGGACGTCTCATGAATATTTCGGCCCTGTTCATCAAAAGACCAGTCGCCACAACGCTTCTGACTATCGGGATCTTCCTGGCAGGAGCGGTTGCCTTTGTTTTGCTTCCCGTGTCAGCCCTGCCGCCCGTGGATTTCCCAACAATCAACGTGCAGGCGAGTCTACCCGGAGCAGACCCTGAGACCATGGCAACGTCCGTGGCTGCCCCTCTTGAGCGGCAACTCGGACACATAGCAGGCATAGCTGAAATGACATCATCAAGCACCCGCGGTCAGACAAGCATCACGCTCCAGTTCGAGCTGAACCGGAACATCGACGGCGCTGCTCGTGATGTACAGGCAGCGATCAATGCGGCCCGGGGATACCTGCCCGCAAACCTCCCGCAAAACCCACGCTACCGTAAGTTCAATCCCGCGGATGCGCCGATTCTGATCATTGCGCTTACGTCCGATTCCGTAGACACTGCGCAGATGTATGATGCGGGTACGAGCATCATGGCGCAGAAGCTTTCGCAGGTGCCGGGAGTCGGCCAGGTGTTCGTCTGGGGCAGCTCTCTGCCGGCTGTCCGCGTGGAACTAAACCCGACAGTGCTCAGCAAGTACACTATCGGTTTGGAGGACGTGCGGACTGCTATCGCCAACACCAATGTGCTTCGGCCTAAGGGTCAGCTCTCCGACGGGGTCAAGACGTGGGAAATCCAGACCAATGACCAGCTCCGTAAGGCGTACCAATATTCGCCCGTGATCGTTGCGTTCAGGAACGGGGCCCCGGTAAAGCTGAAGGATGTCGCCGACGTGCAGGATTCGGTGGAAGACCTGCGCGCCTCGGGCGTCATGAATGGCAAGCCCGCGGTCATGGTGGTCATCCTTCGCCAGCCGGCAGCCAACATTATCGACACGGTAGATCGCGTGCGCGCCTTGCTGCCGCAGTTGGAAGCATCCCTGCCGGGCGGCATTAAAACGTCAGTCGTTCAGGATCGGACCCCGCCCATTCGAGGGTCGCTCCGGGACGTGGAACGGGCGCTCCTCATCTCAGCAATTCTTGTGATCCTGGTCGTCTTCGCCTTCCTCAGGAACATCCGTTCCACGATCATTCCGGCTGTTGCGGTGGTCGTCTCCCTCGTCGGCACATTCGGCGTAATGTATCTCTTCGGCTACAACCTTGACAACCTGTCGCTCATGGCTCTGACGGTTGCCACAGGGTTCGTAGTCGATGATGCCATTGTTGTTCTCGAGAACGTGACGCGTCATATCGAACAGGGGATGAAGCCCAGGCAGGCGGCGTTCCTTGGCGCGCGGGAGATCGGTTTCACGGTCCTTTCCATGAGCACGTCCCTGGTTGCAGTCTTTATCCCGATCCTCCTGATGGGCGGGATGGTAGGACGTCTGTTCCGCGAATTTGCGGTTACGCTCTCCGTGGCCATTGCTCTCTCCCTTGCCATCTCGCTGACCACAACGCCCATGATGTGCGCGCACGTTCTCAGGGCTAATGAGAGGCGCCACGGCGCCGTCTACCGGGCGAGCGAGCGGGCCTTTAACTGGATGCATCGCCGTTACGAGATAACCCTCGGCTGGGCATTGCGCCACTCGCGAATCATGCTTGCCCTCATAGTACTGACTGTCGTAACCAACGGCTGCCTCTTCTGGATCATTCCAAAAGGTTTTTTTCCGGAACAGGACACAGGGCGGATCGGCGGCAGTATACAAGCAGAGCAGGATATCTCATTTCAGGCCATGAAGGAGAAGATGGCTGCGGCAGTCGATATCCTTATGAGCGATCCGGAAGTACAGGACGTGTCAGGTTACACCGGCACGGGCAGCGGCACAAACGTTGCGGGACTCTTTCTCTCCCTGAAACCATTTGAGGAACGGAAAGCGAGTGTGAGGCAGGTGATTAACAGGCTGCGGCCGAAGCTTATGGCTCTTCCAGGTGCGCCGACCGTTCTTCAGCCGGTGCAGGAGCTTCGTATCGGCGGAAGGCAGAGCCGCGCGCTCTATCAGTATACGCTTATGAGCACCGACCTCGCGCAGCTCATGGCTTGGGCTCCGCGTATGACGGCGAAGGTGCGCACGTTGCCTCAGTGTGTAGATGTGAGCAGCGATCAACAGAACAGAGGGCTTCAGGCCAATTTAGTGATCGACCGTCCCACAGCCTCGCGACTCGGCATTACGCCGGCACTTATCGACAATACGCTGTATGACGCGTTCGGCCAGAATCAGGTCTCCATAACCTACACCCAACTCAACCAGTACCATGTGGTAATGGAAGTTGCCCCTCCCTTCTGGCAGCGCCCTGAAACGCTGCGGGACATTTACGTGAGGCCTGTCAACGGACCGATGGTACCCTTGAGCGCATTCACGCATTACGAGCAAACCCCTACCTCGCTCTCCGTGAATCACCAGGGACAGTTCCCGGCGGTAACCGTTTCGTTCAATCTCGGTCCCGGATATGCCCTCGGGGACGCGGTAACGGCGATCGAGAAAGCGAAGCGGGAGATGGGAATGCCGGATACGATACGCGGGCAGTTCATGGGCACGGCTCAGGCATACGAGGCCGCTCTGGCCAGCGAACCGCTCCTCATTCTTTTTGCGCTCCTGGCGGTCTATATTGTTCTCGGCATCCTTTATGAGAGCTTTATCCATCCGATTACGATCTTATCCACCTTGCCATCGGCAGGGGTGGGCGCCATGCTCGCGCTGCTTGCGGCCCGCGCGGTAGACGGCACCACTGAACTCTCGGTAATAGCGGTGATCGGAATTCTTCTCCTCATCGGAATAGTGAAGAAGAATGGTATCATGATGGTAGATTTTGCGCTGGAAACGGAGCGCAAGGGGGGAAAGAGACCGGAAGAGGCGATCTACCAGGCCTGTCTCCTTAGGTTCCGGCCGATCATGATGACCACCATGGCCGCAGCGCTCGGTGCTTTGCCTCTGGCGGTGGGAACAGGGGTTGCATCAGAGCTCCGCCGGCCGCTCGGCATCACCATCGTCGGCGGCCTTATTTTCAGTCAGGCGCTCACGCTCTACACGACGCCGGTCATGTACCTCTACCTCGATCGCTTCAGGCTCTGGATGAAGGGCAAGAGGCGAGGGGGACGGCCGGGAATGACGGAAGGAACAGCCATAGGTCCGACGGGCCTGTGACTTTTTGGGGGACGGTAATGGTGCACAGGTACAAAATGTTTTCTGAACATTCGCTTCAATTATTTCTACCCCACCGAGTGCGTCCGGGACGGCGTGCTCTCGCCGCGGTATTGATTGCGGCAGGTATCATCAGCCTTCTCACCGCGTGCGCCGTAGGCCCCGATTACGTCAGGCCCACGGCCGAGGCGCCGGCTACGTACAAGGAGATCGGGAGCTGGAAAGAGGCTGAGCCCAAGGACCACCTCACCAGGGGAGCGTGGTGGGAGATCTTCAATAACCCCGAGCTGAATGCGCTCGAAGAGCAAGTCAACATTTCGAACCAGAACGTGGCTGCTGCGGAAGCACAATTCCGCCAGGCGCTTGCGCTCGTTCAGGTTGCACGGGCGGGTTATTTTCCAACGCTTACGGCCGGGGCCTCTGCCTCACGCGCCTTGAGGTCGGGTGACGTTGGCCAGAGCACATTTGCTTCAGGCGCTACTGTCAATGATTATCTGGCGCCGCTTACCGCTTCCTGGGCGATAGATGTATGGGGCCGGGTTCGTCGTCTCGTCGAAGCCGGTAAGGCAAGTGCCCAGGCGAGCGCGGCACTGCTCGAATCCGTTCGTCTGCTTACTCAGGCTCAAGTTGCGCAGAATTATTTTCAGCTCCGCACGCTGGATGCGCAGAAAAAACTTCTGGACGACACGACCATTGCCTATCAAATGAGCCTCAAGCTGACACAGAACCGGTATGCGAGCGGCATTGCGTCCAGGGCAGACGTGCTCCAGGCGGAAACGCTGCTCAAGTCCACCCAGGCCCAGGCGATAGACGTCGGTGTGCAGCGCGCGCAGCTGGAGCACGCGATCGCCATGCTTCTCGGCAAACCCGCATCCGTTTTTTTCATTCCGGTCGCGCCGCTCAGCGTAGTCCCGCCCGCCATACCCGTGGGTGTGCCCTCGGAACTACTCGAACGCAGACCTGATATTGCAGCGGCCGAGCGAAATATGGCAGCGGCCAATGCCCAGATCGGGGTCGCCAAGGCGGCCTTTTACCCGACCGTCACTCTGAACGGGTCAGCCGGCTACGAGAGCAGCGATCTATCGAATTGGCTTACATGGCCGAGCCGCTTCTGGTCGCTTGGAACAGGGATATCGGAAGCGGTATTTGAAGGGGGATTGAGGTGGGCGCAGATGGCAGCCGCGCGCGCAGCCTATGATGCGACGGTTGCATCCTATCGCCAGACCGTGCTCACCGGATTTCAGCAGGTGGAGGACAATCTGGCCGCGCTCCGCATCTTGGAGGAAGAGGCCCAGGTGCAGCAAGGGGCGGTGCAGGCTGCCCGGCAATCGGTGACGGTGGCTCTCAACCAGTACAAGGCGGGAACGGTCAACTACCTCACCGTCGTCGTGGTCCAGGCCGCGGCCTTGAACAACGAAATTACGGCGGTGAACATTCAGAACCGCCGGATGACCGCCGCCGTAAATCTCATCCAGGCCCTTGGCGGCGGCTGGAGCGCATCCGAGCTGCCTACGAGCGACGACCTGCGGTGGTGGTAAAAAGCTTGAGCGGCCCGCGCAGAACAATTTCGGGCCGAAAGCACAGGCAGAAGCCGAGCCATAAGACTGTGCAAGGGCAGCGCTAAGTTGGATATTCCGCGGTCCACCTGTCACCCGATATTCGCCGACTTTTCTACGATAACTATCTTAGCCAGGTTCTCCAGAGAACGTTCGTGCGCTGCTTTATCCGGCGAAGAGACGCAATCGGATACTATCACCGGGTAAAACCCTCTGTTGGATGCATCACGCGCTGAAGATTCGACGCCAATTTCCGTGGATATGCCGGTAAAGATCAGGGTGGTTATACCGCGATTACGCATCATATATTCAAAATTGGTTCCGATGAAGATGCTTGCAGCCGGTTTTTCAAGGACTATGTCAGCAGGTTGAGGTTTGACAATCTCGGGTATTTCCCGCTCTTTTGAGCCTATTGCCATAAAAGGAGGCAGCTTGCTCACATCGTCCACATTGAAGCGCTTCATCATCGAATAATAGCGCCACGAGGAATCAAAACCTTTGGGGACGGGGGTGATCATTGTATAAACCACCGGCATCGCCTTCCTCAGTTTTTCAATAAGGCTTTTCAGATTAACTAGGAATTCATCTTTGTTGAATATCCTGTCCACCAATCCATTTTGCACGTCCCACACGATGAGACAAGAATGTTGTGGCTCAACCACCTCCCGGACGTTTTCATACACTATGACTCCGTTCACATTTTTCATCTACGCACCTCCTTCTTCGCGTTGCTGAAGTATTTTGGCTAAAATTCGGATTCTCAATTGTACCACCGGTTCAGCGAGCATCCAACAGGAAAACACCCCCGTTATTGCGTTTTCCCGTGACACGCCGTATTATGTGGAAAGAGAGTCACGGCGCGTTAATATCAGGTTGCATTCAAAAATAGAGCGAGGCGACGAGGAGGATAGCGACGGAGGCGTACATTAGTACGTCGGAGTCGTGCCGACGCAGGCAACGAAGCTATATGAATGAAGGCAACCTGATATGCGCGAACGATTGATCAGTGAAGCTATCAAGCCGGTAGTTGCCACGTGTGATACCGCACGGATGGCAGCCGGTGAACCCGGCCTCCCTGAAGAGTTTGTCTGGCGTGGCCAGACCGTAAAGATCGTGGCCGTGCTGCGCACCTGGCGCGAAACCGGAAAGTGCCGCCACGGCAGCCCTGAAAGGTACGTGCGCAAGCACTGGTTCGAGGTGGATACCACCTCCTTCGGTGTAATGAAGATTTATTTTGATCGGCAGCCCAGGGGTAGTGGCAAGAGTGGACGATGGTGGCTCTTCAGCATCAGCGGCTCACAGGAGGTTCAACAAGACGACGCTCAAGGCGGAATGGTATAACCGTCATACGTGAGGAGCATAATGTATGACATTAAAGTAATATAGTTAATAAAAAGGTAATAAAAAGTACCTATATATTAGCATAGCGAAGTTATAACAAGTTCAAGTAGAAACTATTATGCTCTCTTATATATATAACAGGAACACAAAAGATAAAAAATAGAATCCGCTTCAACTTAAGCGGCATTTAGAATAAACTCGGTTCGTCGAATTCTCCGTAGATGCTCCGGAAAATGGCCGTCATCTCGCCGACCGTCGCATACGCTTTGCAGCATTCCACGAGATAGGGCATGACGTTCTTGCCCTCTTTCGTTGCCTGCTCGAGTGCTGTAAGGGTACGTGTCACATCCCGGTTGTTCCTCTCCCGCTTGACCTGGTTAAGCCCCTCGATCTGCTTTTCTGCCGATTCCCAGTTGTATTCGTGGAGCTCGACATCCATCGGCTCTCCTTCCGTATGAATGTTCACGCCGACCTTGAGGAGTTCGCCCGACTGGATACCCTTCTCGAATTCATAGGCCTGCCGGGCGACCAATCTCTGGATGTAGCCGGTAGCTACTGCCTGCGTGATGCCGCCTGCTTTCTCTATCCGCGCCATCTCCTCTTCAATCTTCTGCTCCATCTCTTTCGTCAGCGTTTCGATGAAGTAGCTGCCTGCCAGGGGATCGACGGTGTCCCGCAGGCCAATCTCATCCATCAGCAGCTGCAACGTGCGTAAGGAAAGGATAGCTGAATGGGGTGTGGGGATGGTGTAGGCTTCGTCGTAGCTGCAAAGCGCGATCGTCTGGGCTCCCGCCAGCGCCGCGGAAAGGGCGTAATAGGCGCCGCGCATAATGTTGTTCTCGGGCTGCGCCTTGGTCAGGCCATATCCTCCGCCGCCGAACAGGCCCCTCAGATACATGTTCGAATCCTTCTTGACCCCGTACTTTTCCTTGAGATTCCTTGCCCAGAGCTTCCGGCCTGCCCTGAACTTCGCCACTTGTTCCCAGAGGTTACCGAATACATTGAAGTTGAAGGAAAAGCGGCCGACAAACGCGTCCGCGTCATAGCCTCTGGCGATCACGTTGTCTATATACGCGTTCGCGATCAGTATGGCGTAGCCGATCTCCTGCGCAGGCGTTGCGCCCGATTCCCTGATGTGATAGCCGCATACGCTCACCGGATTTGTGCGCGGGAGTGCGTCTATGGAGTATTCGAT
>JADGQN010000469.1 GCA_017881765.1 Syntrophobacterales bacterium
GGGGCCTGTAGGCTCTTGAACTTCCGGTAGCGCGCGCAGCTGAGTCCCAGCAAATGGCAAAGCTGTAAGACGGTGGTGTTGAGCTGTTTCCGGCTCTCAGTATTTCTTGTGATTTTGCTTTTCGTTTGACGCATGAATAAGTCTTTGCAATTAGCATGCCCAACTTATCCATCCAATGGCCATCTCGTTGCCACGGCCACTGTTACGTTCTGCCAGGCTTAATCTGCCCCCCGGAGCCCTCTCCTGTCGCACCCTTAGCCGACAGGTCCGGCGGAAGAATATTCCTAGTCATCCGTTCCGACATCTCCCCAAACATCTGTGTCGTCCCGCAACACAAGAATTTGCCTGCGGAACAGGACAGGAATCGGCTCTATCTGAACCTATCCAAAAGTATTCGAAATTCATCGCCTCAAATAAATCATCACAGTCCCCATATAGAAAAGAGTATGCGGCAGATAGGTAGTACGGTTTCGGGATCCTTCGACAAGAGCTGAGTCTCTATGCTATTATACCAACAGGACCGTCGCCGTCGCGCACGTGCAGCCCTTGGAGGATACTCTCGTGGAGGCAGACAGATGAAGAGACGAGGAAGCGGCATTCTTCTCCACGTGACATCACTCCCCTCTCCATTCGGTGTGGGAGACCTGGGGCCGGCGGCTTACCGGTTCATCGATTTTCTCGCTGAGTCACAGCAGAGCTATTGGCAGGTGCTTCCCCTGAACCCGACTATGCCTGTGTACGGCAATTCACCTTACGCGAGTACCTCCGCATTCGCGGGCAGTACCCTTCTCATAAGCCCTGAACTGCTTGTGCAGGATGGATTTCTCGATGCGAACGACCTGCAATATGCACCGCAGTTTTCCGAACATTCCATAGACTACGTACCCGTCCACGAATTCAAAAGAGCGCTCTGGGGGCTGGCCTATGCCCGGTTCAAGGCGGCTGGACCAGACGCAGTTTACGAGAGGTTCTGCACAGATGAGGCGTGGTGGCTCGACGGGTTTGCCCTTTTCACCGCCATACGAAACGATTTATCGGGGCAGTCTTGGAGCGACTGGCCCGAAGAGTTGCGCGACAGGAAACCTGAGGCGTTACGGGCAACGCAAGATAAGTTGTCCGACCAGATAGGGATGGAGAAGTTTTTGCAATACCTGTTCTTCAAGCAGTGGAGTGAGGTCAAGCGATATTGTAATCAGAAGGGTATTCAAATCATCGGCGACATCCCCATCTACGTCAATAACGACAGCGCTGACGTCTGGATGAACCCGGAACTCTTCAAGCTCGATGAGCGAAAAAAACCCGTTGTCGTTGCCGGCGTGCCGCCGGATTATTTCAGCAAGACGGGCCAGCGCTGGGGCAATCCCATCTACCGCTGGGACGTGTTAAAAAACTCGGACTATGGGTGGTGGGAGAGACGCGTCGCAGCTAGCTTGAGAATTGCCGACTTTGTGAGGGTAGACCACTTCCGCGGGTTTGTCAGTTACTGGGAGGTACCCGCAACCGAACCCACCGCCATCAATGGCAGATGGGTCGAAGCGCCGGCGATGGACTTCTTTACGCATCTCTGCGTAAAATTCCCCTACCTTACCATCATCGCGGAAGACCTGGGCGTGATCACGCCGGACGTCAAGGAAGTGATGCAGCACTTTGAATTTCCAGGCATGAAAATTCTGCTCTTTGCCTTCGGCTCGGACATGCCGCACAATCCTTATATACCCCACAACCTGCCCAGAGACTGCGTGGCTTACACGGGGACGCATGATAATAACACCGTAAAGGGTTGGTTCTTGCACGAAGACTCGCAGGAGGACAGACAAAGACTCTTCCGTTACTTAGGACGGGAGATTTCTGCGGACGAAGCCCCCTGGGAGTTCATAAGGCTGCTGATGATGTCAGCCGCCGACACCGTGATCTTGCCCTTGCAGGATGTTTTGAGCCTTGGATCTGAAGCCCGCATGAACACTCCGGCTACCATGGAGTGCAACTGGGCCTGGCGCTTCAGGCCCGACCAGTTGACTGCGGAAGTCGGCGCCAGACTGCGCGAGATGACGGAGCTTTACGCGCGCTAGGCGTTCATACCGAGTTGCATTCAAAAATACGACCCAGCCTTCGGCCGGGTACCCCGGGCGACCAGGAGGATAGCGACGGAGGCGTACTATAAGTACGTCGGAGTCGTGCCGACGCAGGCAACGAAGCTATATGAATGAAGGCAACTCGGTATCAGCCCCGCCCCTTGTAGGACGCCACCCCCTGTTCCGGCACCCAGAGCCCTTTTGGAGGTTCGCCCGTTTGCCAGAACACGTCGATGGGCATGCCGCCCCGCGGATACCAGTATCCGCCGATTCTCAGCCATTTGGGTTGCAGAAACTTGATCAGGCTCCTTGCGATGAAGATCGTGCAATCCTCCTGAAAAGCACCATGGTTGCGAAAGCTTCCCAGGAAGAGCTTCAACGATTTGCTTTCGACAATCCATCGATCAGGCACATAGTCGATGACGAGATGCGCAAAATCGGGCTGGCCGGTCACCGGGCAAATGGAGCTGAATTCCGGCAAAGTAAATCGAATGAGGTAGGCAGTGTCCGGGTGCGGGTTGCGCACGCGTTCAAGCCTGGCCTCCTGCGGGCTCTTAGGCAGATCCGCTTTCTTGCCCAGCTGTATCAGCTTATCGTAACGAGATCGCGCCGCGACCGGTTTTTTTTCCATCTTAACCTTAACCTTCTGTTGTTAGTCCTTACCTGTTCTCTTATTCTTCCTTTATCATTTCTTTGAACAGGTTGATCAGCCCGTTTGTCGACGAATCGTGCGTAGTGGCAGGCCGGTTCTCTTTTAGTTCAGGAAAGATTTTTCGAGCAAGCTGCTTCCCAAGTTCCACTCCCCATTGGTCAAAGCTGAAGATGTTCCATATCACGCCTTGCACGAAGATCTTATGCTCATACATGGCGATCAGGGTCCCCAGAGTTCTCGGTGTCAGTTGCCTGAACAAGATCGAATTCGTCGGCTTGTTTCCCTCAAAGATCCTGTAAGGCGAGAGCCTTTCGATTTCTGCCTTAGTACGCCCTTCCTTCTTAAGTTCCGCAACTACCTCTTCGCGTGTCTTCCCACGCATCAAGGCTTCAGTCTGTGCAAAACAATTTGATAGAAGCACGGCGTGATGCTCACCGACCGGATTGTGGCTGACCGCGGGCGCCAGAAAATCGGCCGGGACCAACGGTGTCCCTTGGTGTATCAACTGGTAAAAAGCATGCTGACCATTCGTTCCCGGCTCTCCCCAGATGATCGGCCCGGTCTGGTAGGTGACGCGCTTACCGTTTCTATCGACCGACTTTCCGTTGCTCTCCATGTTCCCCTGTTGAAAGTATGCCGGAAACCGGTGCATATATTGATCGTAAGGCAGGATAACCTCTGTCTCCGTCCCGAAGAAATTGCGGTACCAGATACCAATCAGAGCGAGGATAATAGGGATGTTCTTTTCGAACGGCTCATTTCGAAAATGGCAGTCCATTTCAAAACCGCCCTGGAGCAACTCGACGAAATTTTCGTACCCTATAAAACAAGCGATGGAAAGGCCGATGGCCGACCAGAGGGAATAACGTCCCCCTACCCAGTCCCAGAAGACAAACATATTCTCCTGATCAATCCCGAATGCTCCAACCTCTTCTATGTTCGTCGAAATCGCCACAAAATGTTTGGCCACATGCT
>JADGQN010000107.1 GCA_017881765.1 Syntrophobacterales bacterium
ATCGCTGTAAACTTTCCCATCATTTCTTTGTAGGCGTGCGTCGTGCCCACCTGGTCCATGCTCTTCGAGATGGGAGGCTTGAATGCGGTGTAGAGTTTATCCGAAGTTTTTGCCTTGAAGTACTCTGTTGCAGCGGTATCGCTGCCCTGCCAGATCTTTTTCGCGTCCTCGAAGGTCATCTGCTTTATGGCCTCAATAAAGTAGTTCTTTGCCTGGGGAGCGGCCTTCTCCGCGGCGCGATTCATACTGAGCACAAACTCATCCACCTGGCTCTGGTAACCAAATTTTCCCGCAAGGTCCGCCACCTTCTGGATCTGTTCAGGCATGAGTATCTTGATCATCTGGTTGGCAAAGTACCCGTCCAGCTTGGAAACGGATGTCACCGCTTTCCCTGTGCCTACGGTGAGGGATTCCTTGAGGCCGGAGACTATCGTGTCATTGTCCAGCCCACCTGAAGCCGTCGGAAGCTTTAGCCCTTTCATAAGATCGCTGAGAGGGTCTGCCGCCTGGCCCACCGCCACATAAACAAACATCACAACAACCAATGATAGCAGAATCTTCTTCACTGTTTGCTCCTTCCGCACCATTTCTCGTGATTAACCATCTGGCTCAAATGTAAGCCGGAGCTTCTATGAAGTCAAGCGATGACCGCGCATGTGCAATATCTTACAAACTGTGGCAGTCTCCATTTAGTGATTGACATATCTTTCTTCCATGCTAATATTGGTTCAATGGGCTGGCTCGTCTTGGAGCCCCACATCATTCTAAAGGGAGGTCGTTATGGACGGAAGCGTGTATAAGATCATCGAGATCGTTGGCACGAGTAAGAATTCATGGGAAGAGGCGACCAAGAATGCGATCGAAACCGCTTCCAAGTCGCTGGAAGACCTTCGGGTTGCCGAAGTGGTAAAAATGGATGTGGCCGTTGAGAACGGCAAGGTCAGCGCTTTCAGGATAAGGCTCAACCTTTCCTTTAAATATCACGGCGAATAGTAATAGATTCCCATCTATCTAGCGAGCACGGCGACCGGGGTACCCGCTTGCGGGTGCCCCGGTAATAGATCGGTTTCCCTGGCAGGGGTCGAGGGATAATACCAATTTGCATTCAAGATGGAGACCGAGGCGGCAGCGAGGAGCCGACGTAGGCGTACTAGATGTACGTCGAGGAGAGCGACGCAGCGACAACGAAGGTATACGCTTGAAGGCAAATTGGTATAAGATGTCCCGCGACCCCACCTATTTTCCCGTCTGTAAACAGGCAATCAGGAAATAGAGCTCCCGTTCGGAATCTCTTTGTCGGTGGTGAGAAGGACAACCGATTTCTTTTCGGGATCGGAAGCGGCGAGCAGCATGCCGTGCGAAGTGAGTCCCCTGATCGTCCTTGGTTCAAGGTTCGCAACAACGGCAATCTTCTTGCCGATCAGTTCTTCCTTGGTATAGTGGGCTTTGATACCGGCGACGATCTGCCTCTCTTCACCTATGTCGATAGTCAATTTGTAAAGCCTGTCCGCTCCTGGTACGTCCTCACAGGCCTTGATTTCCGCGACGCGTAAATCGACCTGCTTAAACAGGTCAAATGATATATTTTCCATCACGTGCTCCTTCTTTGATCCAGGGTGAACGTCCGTTGCTTACCGCTTCCGAATGCTCTATTATACCAGATGAGGCCAAACCAGGCCAACCATTGTTACCCGACACCATGTACATGTGGCTCATCCTTTCCGCTTACGTGCTCATTCAACTTTTCAAATATCTGCTTGACTGGTTGAATGTCAGGTACATGGAGGAACGCGGCGGCACGCTGCCGCCCGAGTTCGAAGGTGCGGTTGACGCTAGCCTGCTCAAGAAGAGCCAAAGCTACCTGATAGACCAAACAAAGCTCAGCGCGGTGGAATCAGCCTTCATGAGTCTGGTCATCCTCATATTCTTCTTCGGAGGTCCACTCGACAGGTATAGCTCATGGATCGCCGGTCTCAATCTCTCTTTCCCGATAGCCGGCTGGATATTCTTTATTTTGCTCTACTTTGCGGGACAGGCCCTGGCCATTCCTTTCAATCTCTTCCATGTATTCAAGCTGGAAAGGCGGTACGGCTTCACGACGACGACCGCCCGGCTATGGATACTCGACCTTGTCAAGGACGTCGTAATCTCCACCGTGATTCTCTCTTTCCTCACCTGTGCCGGGCTCTGGCTCATCAGCCGCACCCCGGGTTACTGGTGGCTCTGGTCCTGGGCTCTGATGTTTTCTTTCAGCATCTTCATCACGTATATATCACCCTATGTGATCGAGCCCCTCTTCAATGAATTCACACCGCTGGAAGACGAGACCTTAAAACAGAGTATACTTGACCTCGCCGGCAAGGCTGGTATCAGCGCCCGGAAAGTACTCAAGATGGACGCATCGACAAGAACCCGACACTCCAACGCTTATTTCACGGGCCTTGGCAGGACCAAGCGGATTGTTCTGTTCGATACACTCCTGGAAGGCACAAGCCACGGGGAGGTCATTGCGGTCCTGGCCCACGAGATCGGCCATTGGAAGCGCCACCATGTTTTGAAAAGCCTACTCATGTTCGAGGCTGGGGCTCTCTTTGGCCTTTATCTGCTCTTCCGGGTGACCGAAACCGGTTTCTTGACGTCTCTATTCCAGATCGGAGCTGATACCTTCTTTTCCCGCGTGACCGTGGCGGCATTCGTGGGCAGCATGCTGATCTTTCTGTTACACCCCGTGATCATGGCCCTTACGCGACGCATGGAAAGGGAGGCAGACCGACTCTCGCTTACGCTCACGCAGAGCGCCAATGACCTCGTCAGCGCCCTCGTTAAACTCTCAAAAGATAATCTCTCAAATCCTTATCCTCATCCCCTTTACGTAGCCTTTCATTACTCCCACCCTCCCGTCATCGAGAGGATCCGCGCGCTCAGAGAAGCAGAAAGAACAGGGTCAAGGGTCCTTACAGGATGCTCCGCTATCATGGGGCAAGGGTCGCGAAAATGAAACCTCTAAGCCACGAATTTTCATCCTAGAGGGTGCCCTTCGTTGACCCCTTTTTCGCGTCTTCAGAGAGTGAATCAGGATACCTGGTCAAAGAGCCACAACAAGGATGGGGCTCGCGTTTGGGCAGTTGGTGCTGTCTGACCGTGACCCATGACCCATGCCCCGTGACCCTATCTACTACCCTTGCACTTTGTATACAGAATGCTTATGTTTTAGTATGAATAAAAAGATGCGACTCGTCTCAGGCGGCCCTGCAATCTCTTCGGAAGCCCGCGAGCGGAGGGTGCCCGATACCAGGAATGAAGACCTCCTCGATGCTTACTCCCAGGCGGTTACAGGCGCTGTAGAGAAAGTAGCCCCTTCCGTGATCAAGATCGATGTCAGGCAGCGCATTTTCAGCCAGGCCAAGCGTCGTGGCATGCCGGATGAGCTTGAGGGAAGCGGCTCGGGTTTCATTTTTACTCCCGATGGTTTTATTCTCACCAACAGCCATGTTGTGCACCATGCTGCGGAGATGGGCGTCACCCTTTCGGACGGGCGTGGGTATTCCGGCTATATGGTCGGAGATGACCCGGATACAGACTTGGCTGTGATCCGGATCGATGCCCCGAATCTTGCGCCGGCCGCTTTGGGTGATTCCTCACCCCTTCGGGTCGGGCAGTTGGTCATTGCCTTAGGAAATCCTTACGGGTTTTACTCTACAGTCACCGCCGGCGTCATCAGCGCGTTGGGGCGTTCCCTCAGATCACAATCCGGCAGGCTGATAGATGACGTTGTCCAGACTGATGCTGCGCTCAATCCCGGAAGTTCCGGAGGTCCGCTCGTTACTTCCCGTGGTGAGGTAATCGGGGTGAACACCGCGGTTATCCTGCCAGCCCAGGGGATCTGTTTTGCCATCGCTATCAACACTGCAAAGTTTGTCGTGGCCGGGCTCATCAGGGAGGGCAGAATCAGGAGAAGCTACATCGGCGTTGCGGGGCAAACGGTGCCACTCCATCGCCGAATCGTTCGTTTCTACCGGCTTTCATTCGAAAGCGGGGTGCTCGTTGAGTCGGTCGAGAACGGGAGCCCTGCTCAGGATGCGGGCCTACTTAAGGGAGATATGGTTGTTGGTTTTGACGGAAAGCCGATAGGCGCCATCGACGATTTACACCGCGTGCTCACGCAGGAGAAGGTAAACACGAGCGTGCCGGTGACACTTCTCCGGGGCACAGAGAAGCTCAACCTCGAAATTGTTCCGGCCGAGAGGCCGGGGTAAGGCCGTTACGCGTTCCAAGTTACATGTTACAAGTTAAATACCATCGGGGGCACCCTTTGTGAGGCCTTTTTTCTGTAACTTGTAACTTGCAACTTGTAACGATTCTGTTAAACTGCTCTCATGATCCGCATCGGCACCTGCTCATGGACTGAGAAAACCCTTATTCAGAGCGGTCAATTTTACCCACCCAACGCAAAGACCGCGGAGGCACGTCTACGTTTCTATGCTACCCACTTCGACACCGTGGAGGTTGACTCTACCTATTACGCAATACCAGATGCAAGAACCGCGTGGCTGTGGGACATCCGTACGCAGGAGAATTTCACGTTCCACATCAAGGCTTACGGGGCCCTGACGGGCCACGGAGTTGATCTCAGGAGTCTGCCAAAAGATGTGCAGGGTGTCGTGTCACGCTCGGATGATGATGGCAAGTATGTCTATATCAAAGAAGCTTCGATTCTCCGGATGCTCGCGCAGCGTCTGATTGACGCACTCGCGCCCCTCAAACGGTCCGGCAAGCTGGGCTTCCTGCTCTTTCAGTTTCCTCCCTGGTTCACCTGCAGACCTTCTAACTTCGATTACATACTTTCCTGCAAGGAGATGATGGACGGGTTGCCCATCGCCGCGGAATTCAGGCATGGCAGCTGGCTCACCGCCGATAAAGCTCCAACCACCTTTGAGTTTCTGCGGGCTCATGGCATAACATATGTCGCAGCGGATGAGCCCCAATACGGTAACGTGTCGACAATACCCTTTGTCCCTCAGGCAACGAGTGACACCGCTTACTTCAGGCTCCACGGCCGAAACAGAGAGAACTGGCTCAAGAAGGGCATCGAAACCTCGCTGCGGTATGCGTACTCATATTCCGACGAGGAGCTTTCCGGCTTTGTTCCTAACCTGGATCGTGCGGAAAAGAAGACGCGGGTCACCTACGCGATGTTCAACAACTGCTATCGCAATTATGCTGTTGCGAACGCAATGAGACTCCGCGAGCTGCTGAAAAAAGAATAGTCAGCACTACGCGAGACCCAGTAATAGATTACTTTCCTGGATCGCTCGACAACCCATCCGGTATCAACGCCACGAGGGCGCTCAAAATCCAGAGGATCAGCACGGGTATGCCAATCGCAACGTAAATGATCGATTGACGCACCATGAGGAGCGATAGGAGCATGACGGGCAAAAGCCCCAGGACTAATAGTTTCACAGCGCACTCCTTCTCCCGGAATGAATGACACTAATTCGCCTTCACTCAGATTACCTTCTCGACTTCGCCCGTGCGACCGCTGGCACCAGCCTATGGGTGCTGGCGGGCTTCCTCCTCGCCCGGATACCCCGTCAGTGGTTGAGCGTGCTAACAAAAATGAATGCGAATTGGTCCAAGCAACTTCTCCGCCTATTATCGTCCCGAATTCTAAATTATTAACGGGTGCATGCTCAAAAAAGATGCAGAGAAATGGGCTCCTCTCCGGGATGCGGAAAAGAAGTCAACCAAGATATATATTTGGTTGACTTCACAGTCATTCCCCGCTAATCTTATGGAGCTATTTGTAGACTGTTCTTCGTGCTTCGTTCTTGTTCCTCCTTCACGGAGACCAAATCGGCCAGGCGGATTATGCCGATTTGCATTCAAGCGGAGACCGAGGCGGCAGCGAGGAGCCGACGCAGGCGTACCTGTGGGTACGTCGAGGAGAGCGACGCAGCGACAACGAAGGTATACACTTGAATGCAAATCGGCATCAGATGTCGGAGAGGAGTAGTCGATGAAATCCACGATACAATCACTCAAGAGAAAAGCTATCGCCGCAAGAGGCCTGCAAGAGAGAGACGCTCTTGACCTTTATGAGCATGGGAAAAAGAATCTCTTTGGGGTACTGAGTGCTGCTTCAGAGATCAGGGAATACTACAAAGGGAAAACCATAAAGCTCTGTGCCATCATCAACGCGAAATCGGGCCGGTGCGCGGAGGACTGTGCTTTCTGTGCCCAGTCCGGCCATCACCGTACAGATGCCCCGGTATACCAGCTCGTTTCAGCGGACGAGATGGTCGCAAGCGCGAGAAAGGCGAAGGATGACGGGGCCCATATGTTTGGCATCGTCACGAGCGGAACAGAAATTGGCAGCACCAGCGAATGGAGCGAGATCGGACGGGCGGTGAGTGAGATCAAAAAGTCGGGTATCGAACCCTGTGCGTCACTGGGCATGTTGAATAAACGACAGGCTTATGAGTTGAAGAAAGTCGGCCTGTACCGCTATCATCACAACCTGGAAACGTCGAGAAGTTTTTTTCGCAGCATCTGTTCGACCCATGATTATGAAGAGGACATTCAGACCGTGAGAGCGGCGAAAGAGGCTGGGTTGTCCACGTGCTCGGGCGGCATTATCGGACTGGGGGAGCAGATGGAGCACCGCATCGAACTGGCGCTCACCCTGAAAGAGTTGAATGTTGATTCGATTCCCTTGAACATCCTCAACCCGATTCCCGGCACGCCGCTTGCCGATATGGCGCCGCTGCCCCCTTTGGAAATCTTGCTGACTATTGCGCTTTTTCGATTCATACTCGCTGATAAAGAGATCAAGCTCTGCGGCGGAAAAGAGAGAAACCTGAGGCAACTTCTGCCGCTGGGTCTGGTGGCTGGCTGCAACTCTCTCATGACCGGCAACTATCTCACCACTACAGGGCGTGACACGCAGCTTGACCTTGAGATGATACGAGACCTCGGCCTCGTCGCCACTCTCGGATAAACTTGATATAAGCATGGATTATTCTTGCGGTTTTGAGTTATACCAAGCTACATTCAAAAATAGAGCATTGGTCATTCCGGCGAATAGCGATAGCACCCTCTTGGCTCTTACTCAACCTTAACCTTTTTCTTAATCTTCGTTTATCTTCCTTATCCCGCAGTAATAGCAGCAGCTTTCACTCATGAAGTTGTTGTCGAATACCCGTGTCTGCCCATCCCGGAAGTTGATCCTTACGTAGCAGAAACCGCCAGGCACTTCAGATCGCCTCTCTTCCACGACGACGCCCGCACCCCATCGTCTCTGTTTCTTATGAAAGACCTCATCACCGACTTTCAGGTAGAGCGAATACTGGTTACGCATGCCTAAACTTTATTACAACTGGCGTGCCTTTTCAAGAGCCGCCGGGCGTGCCACAATGTCGGTTTGCATTCAAAAATGGAGCGAGGCGACCAGGAGAAGAGCGACGCGATACCAAATCGTTTTAGCCGGGTACTCGCGACCGACCAGACTCACGTTCCGCGGGTGACAGGGAGTCGTGCCGACGCAACACCCACTTGCGTGTGTACCCGGGAGGGGTACCCGTGTCCAAACACGGGTCTATGAATGAAGGCAAACCGGCATCAGCCCAGTTCCACCGGCTCCAATACCCCTATGCGCATCATCTTGATGCACGCCTTCATTCTCTCTACGTTTCGGTCAATCACCTGCATCCCCTGAGAAGCCTGCCTGATCTTATCGGCCAGCTTATCTGCTTCATCGATCATCCGCGCCAATTCTTTGATTTGTTCATCCATCGTCATCTCCCTGTGTTCCTACGTCACGTTAAAAGCTAAAACAAAGGTTAAGGTCAAAAAAGAACAAGAGACACTGCCGAATTAAAAGCATTTCCTCTCAACCTTAACCTTCGCTTTAGTCTCTACCTTAACCTATCTTTTCACCTCAACCTCAACCTTCGCTTTAGTCTTTACCTTAACCTGTCTTTTTCCCTCAACCTTAACCTGTCCTCTACATCGTGTCTTTCCAGTGGCCGTACTGCTCTCTTAAAATCCTGTGGAGAATCTTGCCCGCGCCTGACCTCGGCATCTCCTCATCCTTTATGAAGATGATCTTTCTCGGGATCTTGTAGCCTGCTATCTTTCCTCTGCAGTGGTCGGAAATATCTTTCTCCGTGGCCGTCTTACCCGCATGCAGCACAACGACTGCGGTAATCTGTTCACCCCATTTCTCATGAGGCGTTCCAATGACCGCAACGTCTTTGACGGAAGGATGCCCGCCGACGCAGTTTTCGACCTCTGACGGGAAGACATTCTCGCCACCCGAGATGATCATGTTTGCCTTTCTGTCGACGAGCGTATAGTATCCCTCCTCATCCCTGAAAGCCATATCGCCGGCGCTGAAATACTGCCCTTTCATTGCTGCAGCAGTCCTTTCCGGGTCTTTCCAATAGCCCTCGAAGAACATCGGGCTCCTCGAATAGAGCTCACCCACCTTATTAGGCTCGGTTATGAGGTTACCATCCTCGTCGTACAATTTGATGAGGTCAGTACCGATCACTTCCCGGCCGATCGATCCCAGCTTTGTGAGCTGCTCATGGGGCTTCAACACCGTGACGATACCGGATTCCGTCGCGCCGTACGCTTCATAAAGCTGCGAATTGGGGAACATTTGCAGAATACCGAGCTTTGTATCCCTTCGTGCAGGCGCTGAAGAGCAAAGAAGCTTCTTGATGCCGCTCAAGTCATATTTTTTCTTCACCTCATCAGGGAGGGCAAGCATCATGATGTAGTGCGTTGGAACCAGGGAGGTAAAGGTGATTTTATGGTCCTGGAAGGTCTTGAGCAGGCTTTCCGGGTTAAAACTGACCATATTATACGGCACCACGGTACCACCCACCCATGTGTTGGCAAAGGAGTAAAAGAGTGAGTTAACATGACAGCACGGCATGACCAGGAGTGTGGTGTCGTCGAAATTAAACTGGTGATCGAAGATCATGATGAAGTACTGGGCAAAGAGGGACGCATGGGATTTCATCACGCCCTTGGGTGTGCCGGTTGTCCCGCCCGTATACATGATGACCCATATATCGTCCGCACCGACCTCGACGTCCGGCTCCTCCGGACTGGCTTTCGCCAAAGCATCTTCATAAGAGATGAAACCGTCATAGTGCGGATTGTCCACCGCAAACGAGATATAATTTTTAACGGTGGGGATGTTCTTCTTCATCTCTCCAACCATCTTTATCCAGGGAAACTCCTTCCCATCACCGTCTGCTCCCCCCTGAACAATAAAAACCTTGGCCTCGCAATGGTTGATGATGTACTCCATTTCCACCGGAGCAAGTCTGAACATGAGCGGCACGCAGATAAAGCCGCCCTTTGCGGCCGCCGCGTAAATCTCCATCCACTCGACACAGTTGTAGGCGAGTACGGCAAAACGGTCGCCCTTTTTCATGCCGAGACTGCTGAGTGTATTGGCCAGCCGGCATGATCTCTCATTCCATTCCTTGAACGTGCGTGCCTTGTACAAATCCTTCGCGCCTACCTTGTTCGGCCACTTGAAAGCGTTCACCCTTAACACGTCCTTTGCGGTCATCCAGTGTCCTAGCTTCATCGTCCACCCCTCCTTCTGTAATTAATAGTTATTGATTAATAATTCATGATTGATAACGACGCCGATTACTCCATGAGTTCCAGGATATGGTGCACACGTTGCGGCATCTTGCTCCGCGCTACGTTATCAATCAGATTGATCATGCACCCCGGACATGCCGTCACCACTATGTCCGCGCCCGTCGCTTTGATACCGTCCATCTTCTTATCTGCAATCTTCTTCGTGAGATCGTAATGATAAACGCTGAACGAGCCGCCCATACCGCAGCACATGTCGGCATTTGGCATCTCAACGTATTTCAGCCCCTTGAGCGACTTGAGAATCTGCCTCGGCTGCTCCTTGATATTCTGGTATCTCACCAAATGGCATGGGTCATGCCAGGTCGCGGTCTTGCCCTCAAACTCCTTTTTAAGTTTGAAATCTTCGGGTCCCAATTTGAGCACATCGACCACAAATTCAGTCACGTCCTTTATCTTTTTCGCAAATTCATCGTAAGCCTTCTGCTGCTCCTCGTTGTCCGGCAGATAGACCTTGTAGTCTTTCAAGGTTGAACTGCACGTCCCGCATGCGGTCAAAATATAGTCCAGGTCCTTGAAGGCCTTTATGTTGTCTGCTGCCAGCATCCGTCCTGTCTCCATATCACCGCTGAAGTAGATCGCCGCACCGCAGCAGTTCTGTTCTTTCGGCACTACCACCTCAACCCCTCTCTTCGTCAGAAAGTCGATAAGTTTGAGGCCGATTTCCGGGTAAATAAAATCAGTGGCACAGCCCATGAAGTAGCCTACCCTCATCTTCGGCTGTTCTCCGGTCTGCGGCTTGTTCACCTCTTTTACCTGGTCCCTGAGAAAAACCTTTGCGATCGCGGGTATGTGTCTGCCCTGGCCGAGGGCTTTCATGAAATCAGGCAAGTGGCGTATGTTGCCCTCACCTTTCGGAAACAACCACTGGAACTTTGAAGCGAGCTTTACATACCTGCCGAAGGCCTTCCTGTTGGACATCACCTTACGGAAGGCGAAATTCTTGATAAACGGTAACCCCTTGTCTTTAACCATCTGGGCCCTGGCTCCCACCACGACGCGGTCAATCTGGGCCTTGGCCGGACAGTTCACCACGCAGCGTTTGCACAGGAGGCACTTGCCTATGATCTCTCCCATCTCTTTGGTGAATTCCTGCTCCCCCCTAAGGACGAGTTTCGTAAGGTAATTCTTGCCCCGGGCCAGGCCTGTTTCCACGTGCTCTTCCTGGTACACAGGGCAGAAGTAGGCACAGAAACCGCATTTCATGCACTGATCTGCGAATTTTTCTACTTTCTTCAGCTCCTTAAGTTCCCTCATGGCGGCGCTCCCTCTTCTATTCCCAGATCTTGCCGGGATTCATGATGTTATTCGGGTCAACAAGTCCCTTGATGCCTTTCATCAGGTCGATCACGGCCGGTTCCATAACGCGCCGCATGAACTTGGCTTTCTCAAGGCCAATGCCATGTTCGCCCGACAGTACCCCGCCGAACTCAACCGCTGACTCTATGATCTCATCCATGGCCTTGAGCGCCCTTGCATGAAGCTCTTTGTTCTTCTGGTCGCTCATTATCGAAGGGTGTAAATTCCCGTCCCCTGCGTGGCCCAGCACCATAATCTCGACATTATGTTTCTTTGCTAAGTCTTTAATCCTTCTGATCAGATTGGGTATCTGCCCCCGCGGCACCGTGACATCCTCGGCAAGGACCGTCGGAGCCTTTCCGAAGACCGCCGCAAACCCTGCCCGCCGGGCCATCCAGTACTTGTCAGCCTCAGCCTGATCCTTTGCTACGCGTACGTCGCGCGCGCCATACTTCTTTGTGATTTCAACGATCTTTTCAGTCTCCTTCTCAACGGCCTCAGGTATGCCATCTGTCTCGAAAAGCAGGACCGCATCCGCATCTTTGGGAAGTCCCATAGGCATCATCTCTTCGATCCTATTAATGACCCAGTTGTCAAGGAGCTCGATCTTGTCGGGAATTACGCCGTTCTCCAGCACTCTGAATACGCTCTCTCCTGCCACGGCAATATCATCGTAGACAGCCATGATCGTCTTCTTTGCGGGGGGAAGCGGGTTCAGCTTCAATTCGGCCTTGGTAACCACGCCAAGGGTGCCTTCGGAGCTGACAAAGAGCATGGTCAGGTCATATCCAACTACGTTCTTGAGAGTCCGGCCGCCAACATGAATTACTTCCCCGGTAGGAAGAACTATTTCCAAACCGAGCACGTATTGCTTCGTCACCCCGTACTTCACACAGGCAGGCCC
>JADGQN010000470.1 GCA_017881765.1 Syntrophobacterales bacterium
TTTTTCATATATTTTATCTGATACTCATCTAGGGGGTTAAGAAGACGAGTCGTTCGGCCGATGAACATTCATTAACAAAAAAGGCGGGTGGGATGGAACAAACAGCACAGGAGTTTTTTGGCTATTCGACAGAGCGGGATGCCCCGGACATGCTCAAGCAGCTGGCGAAGGACCACTGGGCCAAGTACAGGCCAAAAATGTATCAAAGGTTGCAGATGACAGGGGTCCTAGATGACCTTCTCGAGCGTGCGGTCGAATTCACGCGGGAAGACATGCGGCAGCTTGAAAAGCAGCTCAGGCAGCAAGGCTATACCGAGGTTGAGGCGCGGGATCAGGCCTGGCAGGAGCTGAGAGCCAAATGGATCCTGCTGCCCAGGGAGAAATAGGGGCGCTGTCGGATAACCAGAGCAAGAGGGACGCACACGCCTTAGCTTCACCAAATTACCTTGGACGTCAGTAGCGGTTCTGTTCCTGGCGGCCGCCCCGTATTATATATTTCTATCCGTAAGCTGCGACTGAGTTTAAGCCTTTGATAGTTTCCTTCGTGAGTGACTTCGCCACCTTCCCGAAGAGTTGCTTTTCTTATATGTTCCTTCAATACAACATTATGAGTCGAAATGTAGTCTATTTTACAGACAGGGCTGGTGCAAACGTTTAGTATCTAAGTTGGTATCTGTTCAGGGCAAACCGTAAGGGGAGCGGGGGGTGATGAAGGAGATACGGATCCACGGCAGGGGTGGACAGGGCGTCGTCCTTGCATCTGAAATCTTCGTGAATGCCGCGGTCAAGGAAGGGAAGCACGCCGCCGGCGTCGACGATCGTCCGTAACATCACCCGGCGCAAGCGCGCGGAGGAGGCGCCTGCCTATGTCATGCGCAGTCGCCGAAGCTTCTCGTACAGGCCCACCCGCGATACCCCCAGGAGTTCTGCCGCTTTCTTTTTGTTTCCCCCCGTCTTTTCCAGCGCGTAATTTATTGCCTTTCGCTCTGCGTCTGCTACAATCCCGCGGATAGCCTTCTCCCCCATTACGTCATTAGCCTTGCCCGTTTTCAAAAAGGCCGGCAAATGTTCAGCACCTATTTCCTGTTTCGGGTGCGCATTGAGAACGGATTGCTCCAGAACATTGATAAGCTCTCGTACGTTTCCCGGCCATCTATAGATGCTCATCAACCGGATCGCCTCGGCAGAGATCGAACGGACGGCCCCGCACAGTTTTTGGTTGATGCCAGGCAATAGCGACTGAGCGAGTAAGGGAATGTCCTCGTGTCTTTCACGAAGAGGACTTAGAGAGATGGGCACCGAGGTCACACGGTAATAGAGATCGGCCCTGAACTTGCCTTCTTGTACGAGCTGGAGGAGATCAACATTCGTTGCCGCAACCAATCTGAAATCAATCCGCCTGGTAACAGAGGAGCCGAGAGGCTCAAGTTCCTTTTCCTGAATGACTCTCAATAATTTGGCTTGGATCGTCAGAGGCATCGCACTTATTTCGTCCAGAAAGATGGTGCCACCCGAGGCAAGCTCGAACTTGCCTCTTTGTCCGGTCTCTCTGGCGCCCGTGAACGCGCCTCTTTCGTAACCAAACAATTCGCTCTCGACAAGGTCGAAAGGGATACTCGGGCAGTTGACCCGTACGAAGGGGCCTCCGGAACGTTTACTAAACTGATGGATGCTGTGAGCAAGCAGCTCTTTTCCGGTCCCGCTTTCACCGGTAATGAGAAGATTGCAATCCGTTAGCGCAGCCCGCATAGCGCGCTCTTTCGTTTCAGTTAGTGATGGACTCTTTCCAAGGATATCGGCGAACGTGTATTGAGCAGCGTTTTGGGCCGGGAAATTATTCTTAACGCTGAACATTCTCAACCGGTGCGACCCGATCCGGAGAGGACTATTCTCGATCCCTTCCAGATCATGAAAAACTATCGTTCCCAACGCCCCGATCAGTTGCCGATCCTTGATGATTGGCAAGCGGGTAACCAGCCTTTTTGCTCCTCTGATTTCCTGAACCCGACCGACTTGGGGAATTCCCGTCTTTGCTACCTCCAACAACCCCAAGTCCCGGAAAAAGTCTTGAAACATCAGTCCCTTGGCGCCCCCGGGGGGCAGACCGAACGAATTCTCGGATAGCCTGTCCATAAAGGCCATGCGTCCCTCCGTGTCGACCAGCACCAAACCCTCATCAAGAAACCTGAAGAGTTCGGCAACAACGGGGACAGGATCATAATTGCCCAAGCCTTCCCTGATCTTCTTCAACACGTTTAACCAGGCGTCATCTGGAGTTGACATGTCAACTTTCCTTTACAGTGCGGGATCGTCTGATAATACCTCACAATACCAAGTGGAATGATAGCTTTTGGCCCC
The DNA here is from genome assembly GCA_017881765.1 of Syntrophobacterales bacterium. Lineage (GTDB taxonomy): Bacteria > Desulfobacterota > Syntrophorhabdia > Syntrophorhabdales > WCHB1-27 > JADGQN01. The sequence goes on from JADGQN010000470.1 coordinate 2,359, forward strand.
AAACAGTGTCAACAGAAAAATACATTGATAGAATTAGAACTGACTTGCTGCCGGGTAAGCATGAAGTGACTAACCGGGGGTGACGCTTTTCCGCCACGCTGGACAAGGGTTTCTTATTTCCTCAACCAGCTGCTGTGTCGCTCATTACCTTGGCACGAGGGTTGCACCGCTTCTTTTTTAGTGATTTTTTTTGATACAATGCTTTCACGACGCCTTCGTGACATCAGGGAGCGGGGGCGCTCTCGCAAGGGGGACAAAGACAAATAGAACTGGAGGAGGAACAATGGAAGACCCTAAAGAAAGATTGACCACGTGCATTTCTACCGGCGAGTTGGAGAGAAGGTGGACGGCTGTTCGGGAGATGATGCGCGATCGCAAGATCGATTATCTCGTGATACAGAACTCTGAGGAGTACATGGGAGGTACCATTCGCTGGTTCACCGATTTCACGGCCCGGTGGCAGTTCCCCATGTCGGTTATCTTCCCGGTGGACGACGAGATGACGACGATCAACTGTGGCGGCGATGCGCCCGCCGATCAGTTCCCGCCCGCCTGGGCGGCCCGGGGAGTAAAGAACAGGTGGGGTGCCTGCTATTTCGATACGATCCCATATACCAATACGCTCTCGGCAGAACTAGCCGTCAAGGTTCTGAAGGAAAAAAAGAACCCGACCATCGGCCTGGTGGAGCGGGCCTTCATCCCTATTTCGTTTTATGAATACCTCGTAAAGCATCTACCGGGTGCCACATTTGTCGATGCCTCCGAGTGGGTCGACGAGATCAAGGTGCCCAAGAGCCCTGAAGAGATCGAGTTGATCAAAGGGACGGCGGCCATTCAGGATCGGGCCATAGAGTATTTGAAGAAGACCATCAAGCCCGGCAAGAGGGATTTTGAAGTCTATGCCGATTGTCATGATTTCATGACCAGGAACGGGGCCGAGCGGGCGTTGGTCCAGATAGGTTCAGCTCCTGCAGGAACGCCGGCCGCTTTTTTTGTCCGCCATTTCCAGAATCGCATGATCAAAGAGGGTGACCAGGTTTCCGTCCTGATCGAGACAAACGGACCGGGCGGGTACTATACGGAGATCATGAAATGCTTTATGGTGGGAAGGAAACCGCCCCAAGAGGTGCAGGACGCGCACGAGGTGGCCCTGCAATGCCAGAAGATGAACGTCGAACGGCTAAAGCCGGGTGCGGACCCGAAAGACCTTTGGGATATGACCAATGCCTTTCTCGCAAAGAACGGCTATGCTCCCAATCTTCGGATCTATGCCCATGGTCAGGGGCTGAGTCTCGT
>JADGQN010000108.1 GCA_017881765.1 Syntrophobacterales bacterium
ATTAGCCGAATCGCCCGGTGATATACTGCTCCGTCCTTTCGTCCCTGGGTGAGGTGAATATCTGGTCGGTTTTGCCGAACTCTACGAGGTCACCAAGCAGCATAAAACCGGCGTAGTCAGAGACGCGGGCGGCTTGCTGCATGTTATGGGTCACGATAAGGATGGTGTACTCCTTCCGCAATTCCGCCATCAACTCCTCTATCCTGAGCGTGGCGATCGGGTCAAGGGCCGAGCACGGCTCGTCCAGAAGAATGATTTCCGGTTCGATCGTAAGCACCCGCGCCACGCAAAGCCTCTGCTTCATCTCGTCGGAAAGAGAGAGTGCCGGTTGCTTGAACTTGTCTTTTAGATCGTCCCACAGACCGACTGCCTTCAAACATCTCTCAACGGTATCGTGATGGCGCTGTTTCTTGATGCCGTGCACTTCCAACCCATAGACCATATTTTCGTAAACGGTGAAAGGGAAGGGGTTGGGCCGCTGAAACACCATGCCGACTCTTCTTCGCAGATCGATCACATCGATCTCATCGATGGACGTCTCATTGATGCGTATCTTCCCCTCGATCCTCACCCCGGAAATAAGCTCATTCATCCGGTTGAAACATCGGAGCAAGGTTGACTTGCCGCATCCCGAGGGGCCGATCAGGGACGTGATGGAGTTCCTGTAGACATGGAACTGTATGTTGATGAGCGCTTGGAACCCACCATAGTAGAGGTTCACATTCTCCGCACTGAGCGCATATCCTCCGGATTTGGTCCCTACGTCCATTAGCCGAACTTCCCCTGGATGTATTCCTCCGTCATCCTGACTGCCGGCGTGGTGAAGACTTTATCGGTAGCGCCGAACTCGATCAACTCACCCAGGTAAAAGAATGCGACGAAATCCGTGGCGCGCGCTATCTGCTTGGTGTTGTTGGAGACAAGGATGATCGTGTGTTGGTCCTTCAGTTCGGCCAGCGCCTCTTCAATCTTTGCCGTCGATATCGGATCAAGCCCCGAGCACGGCTCGTCAAGAAGAATGATTTCCGGATTGAGGGCGAGCGTTCTGGCCAGGCAGAGCCGCTGCTGCTGGCCACCGGACAGTTTCATCGCCGATTCCTGGAGCCTGTCTTTGACTTCGTCCCAGAGAAAGGATTTCCGTAAGCTCTGTTCTACCAGGGCGTGAAGCTCGGCTCGCGAAGTGCTGTTGTTCAACCTCGGGCCGAAGGCCACATTCTCAAATATCGAACGGGGAAGCGGGGTCGGGGTGGCGAAAACCGTTCCGATTCTCTTTCTCAGGCTCACCTCGTCGATGTCGCCATTGATGATATCTTCTCCGTCGAGGAGCACGCTTCCGCTCATGGTCACCCCATCCTCGAAGCTGATCATCTTGTTGATCACCGAGATGAGCGTCGACTTCCCACTGGCGGACGGCCCCATGAGGCCATAGATCCGGTTTTTGACAATGTCGAGGTCAATGCCCTTCAATACCTCCTTTTTACCGAAGCTGAGTCTGAGTTGTTGTATGGCTACCTTGACGTCCATACGCCTAGTTGTACCTTGCTATCATTTTGTTCATGGTGTAATAGGCCACAATATTGATGAGCAGGATACTGACGACGAGTACGAGGGCAGTGGCGTACGCCTTCTCCAGAGAGATGCCCTCTCGCGCGAGGATGTAAAAATGGACTGCCATGGTCCTTCCCGAATCGAGCAGGCTCGTCGGCAATCGCAGGGAACTGCCCATGGTGAAGATCACCGCAGCCGTCTCAGACACGGCCCTGCCGACGCTCAGCATGATACCGGTAAGGATTCCGGGCGCGGCGGAAGGCAGAACGACCTTCGTCACCGTCTCCCATTTCGTGGCGCCGAGGGAAAAACTGACCATGCGCAGATTCCGCGGCACTGATTTGATGGCCTCTTCTGCAGTGCGTATGATGGTGGGCAGCACCATGATCATGATCGTGAGCGTACCTGAGATGAGGGACCACCCAAGCTTGAGCTTTATGACGAAGAAAATGAAACCAAAAAGGCCGTATATGATCGAAGGAATGCCTGCCAGAGACTCGACACCGAATCGGATGATACGGGTCAGCGTCGACTCCTTGGTGTACTCGGTGAGATAGATGGCGGTGCCCACGCCGAGGGGCGTGGCAAGGGCGATAGAGAGCACTGCAAGGAAAACCGTCCCGACAATGGCAGGAAAGATGCCCCCATGGCGTCCCATGTCCTCAGGGTAAGAAAAGATAAATTCCGGAGTGATGTTGGCGGCTCCCTTGACGAAGACAATGAACACGATGAAGACAAGAATGCTGACCGTGAAGAGGGCTTGGAACAGCAAAGCGGCGCGCACGAATTTGTCCGTGAATCTCGGATTAAGCCTCACCCGGCCACCTTCCTTTTCACCCAGAAATTGGCAATAAAGTTCAACAGCATGATGATGATGAGCAGCACAACGCCCGTGGAGAAGAGGGCGCTCCGGTGGTCCCCTGCCGCGTATGCAAGCTCCAGTGCGATGTTGCTTGTCAAGGTCCTTAAGGGATCGAGCAGGCTCATCGGAATGCGCAAGGCATTACCCGCGACCATAATGACGGCCATGGTCTCGCCAACGGCTCTCCCCATGCCAAGGATGAAGCTCGCAAGAATGCCTGACTGGGCCGCCGGGAGAACTACTTTGTAAATGGTCTGCCACTTGGTGGCACCCATAGCAACAGAGGCTTCCCTGTAAGTCTGCGGAACACTCATCAATGAATCGAAGGAAATGCTGATGATCGTGGGCAGAATCATAATGCCCAATACAACGGAAGTGGCGAGGATGGAAAAACCAGGGCCGCCGAGGTATTCCCTGATGAGAGGGACGACGTAGACAACGCCGAGGAAACCATACACTACCGACGGGATGCCCGCAAGGAGCTCCAACGCCGGCTTCAGGAACATCTTCATCTTTCTTGACGCATACTCGGACAGGTACGTGGCGCAACCAAGTGCCAGGGGCGCACCAAAGATGAGGGCCCCGAGCGTTACCATGTATGAGGAGATGATCATGGGGAAGATCCCGAAGAACCCCTTGGTCGGTGCCCAGGTGAAGCCAAAGATGATCTTACCCGCGCCGACTTTGTAAAAGAGAGGCAGCCCTTCTCCGAGGATGAATGCGAAGATGATGAAAAGGAAGAGGAGTGAAGAGAAGGCGGATACCATCAGCAGCCATTTGATCAGTTGTTCCCGACTGAAAAATCGATTAGCCACGGATCGGTACGAGCCCCTCTTTACGGAGTATATTCTGTCCTTCTCTCGAGAGCACAAAGTCTATGAAAACCTTTACTGTTCCGGCTGGTTCCCCTGCTGTCAGGTAGAGGAAGGGTCTCACCATACCATACTTGTGCTGGATTATGTTCTTGACGGATGGAACTACACGGTCTATGGTGAGAGCCTTTACCTTCTGATCAACGATGCCGAGCGAGATATAGCCGATGGCGTAAGGGTCAGTCGCGACGACCTCTTTCACGGAGCCGTTCGAATCCTGCACCATGATGCCGTTATCGATGAACTCTTTTCCCATGACAAGCTCCTCAAAAGCGCCCCTCGTTCCGGAGCCTTCCTCCCTGCTCACCGCATCTATATTCCTGTCGATCCAGCCAAGCTCCTTCCAGTTTCTGATCTTTCCGCTATAGACCTTTCGTATTTGTTCCAGGCTGATATCCCGAACGGGGTTGCTGGGATGGACAATGATGGAAATGCCGTCGTAGCAGATAAGTATCTCGTGGAGGATTTTCTCGTCCTCTTTCAATTTTCTTGACGACATGCCGATGCCGACGGTCCTGTTTATGACGGCCTGTATGCCGGCGGAGGAGCCGCCCCCCTGAACGTCAATGGAGAACTTGGGGTATCCAACCATGAAGTACTCGGCGAGTTTTTCAGAGAAGGGCATAACGGACGTGGAACCCGCAAGCGTTATGGTGTCTTTCCGGCCGGCACCGGACTTGCGAATATCGAACGTGCCCCAACAGATCAGGGCTATAAATAAGAGCAGCGCTATCGGCGTTGCCAGGTTGCTTCTCATACTATGGATTAGGAGTAACTTTCAGGTGGCGGATGATCCTCCCCTGCACGAGAAATATCACAAGCTCGGCGATGTTGACCGCGTGGTCGGCTAATCTCTCTAAATACTTTGAGATGAAAAGCAGCCGCGTGGACCTGGAGATCGTTTTCAGGTCCTCAGACATGTAGGTCAACAGTTCACGGAAAATCTGTTCGTTCAGGTGATCGACTTTCTCATCTTCCTGAGTGACCTTCCAGGCCAGCTGCGGATCTTCCTTGACAAAGGCGTCAAGGCTTTCTTTCACCATCGTCTGAGCAATTTCCGCCATCTGGGGCAAATCTATGTAAGGTTTCAGCTGTGGTTCCTGGTTGAGCTCCAATACCCGTTCACAGATATTCACTGCCATGTCGCCCATCCGTTCCAGATCATAATTTATCTTTATCGCGGTAGCTATAAAGCGCAAGTCCTTTGCAGCGGGCTGTCTCAGGGCCAGGAGCTTGAGGCAGAATTCGTCGATTTCCACCTCTTTGGTATTAATGGTGTCATCATCCTCTATCACCTTGCGCGCAAGGACCGAATCCCTTGTCAGCAGGGCGGTCACCGCATTTCGTACCGCCTTCTGGACCAGTTCCCCCTCAAGGAGCATTGACTCCTTCAGTTCTCTTAGTTCCTCATCAAATATTCGGCTGATGTGGCCTTCCATGTCACCTCTCTCTTTTGTCCGCGTGTAGGTTAAAGTATAGGCAGATTCTGCCCCTGATTACAACTGATAAGGGTATCTGGCTGCGCGGTGCAGGCCCCATTTTCTTGATCGCTCACATGGCCTTCCACGGAAGCTCTGACATGCGTCACCCCTATACCAGCTCGTATTCGAGTGAGACGACCCAGTCTTCGGCCGGGTACCCCGGGCGGCAGCGAGGAGCCCCACTCGCAAGCGGGTACCCGGGCGTACCTGGGGGTACGTCGAGGAGAGCGATAGCGATAGCGAAGCATCCTGGAAGGACGCAGCGACAACGAAGGTATACACATGAAGGCGAACTGGTATTAGCCAAATTTCCCCGTGAGGTATTCTTCCGTCCTCTTATCTTTCGGCACCGTGAAGAGCTTCTCTGTGGGCCCAAACTCGACAAGCTCGCCTAGGTAGATGAAAGCGGTGAAGTCCGAGATACGCGCAGCCTGCGGGATGTTGTGGGTTACCTGGATAATGGTAACCGCATCCTTGAGGTGCACGACCAGTTCCTCGATGTGAGCGGTCGATTTTGGATCGAGAGCCGACGTGGGCTCGTCCAGCAGGAGAATCTCGGGATCCATGGCGAGGGCCCTCGCTATGCAGAGCCGCTGCTGCTGCCCTCCTGAAAGGAAGGTCCCTTTACGGTGAAGGGCATCTTTCACCTCATCCCAGAGGGCCGCCTTCTTCAGTGACTCTTCAACGATCCTGTCCTTGTCGCCTTTGGAGATCCTGATGCCGTTCAGGTTATAGCCGGCGATCACATTGTCATAGATGCTCATGGTGGGGAAGGGATTCGGTCTCTGAAAGACCATCCCTATTTTTCGGCGCACGATGATGGGATCCAGGTCAAAGATGTTTTGCTCGTCGAGGAGGATCTTTCCGGACACATTCGCGTTGGGAATCAGCTCATGCATCCTGTTGATGCAACGGATGAGGGTCGTCTTTCCGCAGCCGGAGGGTCCCATCACTGCCGTGATCTTGTTTCTCAGAATCGAGAGATTGATATCCTTAAGGACCTGGTTGCTGTCGAAGCCGGCACAGAAATTCTCGATTCTTAGAACTGGACTTTCCATTTTCTCAACCCGAGTTTTGCAGTAAGGTTCAGGGCCAGGACAAAAACCAGCAGCACGAATGATGCACCCCACGCAAGCGCATGCCACTCAGGGTAGGGGCTGGTGGCGTAGTTGAAGACGGTCAAAGGAAGTGCACTCACCGGTTTGAGAATATTGACCGCCATAAAAGGGCTGCCAAAGGCCGTGAAGAGAAGCGGTGCCGTCTCTCCCGTAACCCGGGCAACACTCAAGAGCACCCCGGTCACGATGCCGTTCAAACCCGCGGGGAGAATTACTTTCAGAATGGTTCTGGGGTAAGATACCCCCAGCGCCAGAGATGCCTCCTTCAATGAGTCGGGAATCAGCTTCAGGGTCTCTTCGGTGGACATCACGATAACGGGAAGCATCATGATTCCGAGGGCCACTCCACCGGAAATTGCGGAAAAAGAACCGGTGGGCATCACCACCCAGATGTACGCGATGATACCGATGACGATGGAGGGGATTCCCATCAGTATTTCGACAGACAGGCGCGAGAGGTAGGCGAACTTGCCCTTCCTGTGCTCGGCCAGATAAATCCCGGTCAAAACGCCGACGGGCACTGCGATCACGCTCGAAAGCACGATCAGCAGGCCGCTGCCGATGATGCCATTGGCAATGCCGCCGCCCGTCTCGCCGACTGGCGCCGGGAGCCTGGTGAGGAAATTCCAGTTGATGACAGCGATCCCGTTCTTGGTGATGAAAAAAAGTATGAAGAACATGGGCAGAATAGCACAAAAGGAGAGCAATGCCACGAGTGCCTGGAAGGCCCTGTCCGCGAAGATTCGTCTCCTCAGTGAGCTCTCCTTCATGTCACGCCTCGAAGCTCGTCTTGATAATAATGATCTTGCCGATGATGTTGATGATCGTGGTGACCACGAACAGAAGAAGCGCAAGCTCGATCAGGCTGGAGAGATAGACTGCTCCGGTGGCTTCCGTAAACTCGTTGGCGATGACGCTTGCCATGGTGTTGGCAGGACTGAAAATGCTTGTCGGGAGGAAGTTCGAGTTTCCTATGAGCATGGTGACCGCCATGGTCTCTCCGAGCGCCCTTCCCAGGGAAAGAAGAATGCCTGCAAATATGCCGGACCGGGCGTACGGGAGGATCACCTTACGGATCACCTCAAAACGGGTAGCGCCCAGCGAGAGCGCCGCTTCCTTCAGGTCGTTCGGAACGAGGCTTATCACTTCTCTGCCCAGGGAAGCCGAATAGGGTATGATCATAATGGCCAGGATCAGGGATGAGGCAAGAATGCCAACCCCGTAAGGAGGCACACCCAATGCCGTCTCTATGAATCGTATGATGGGCACAAAAAAGAAAAGACCCCAGAAGCCATAGATGACCGAGGGAATACCGGCCAGAAGCTCAATGACCGTCTTGACGAACGAGGATGCTTTCCCCTCCCGGTAGTAATAGCCGAGGAAGATGGAGATCGGTATCGAGAAAAAGGTGGAGATGAGAAGCGCAAGAAATGAGGTGATGAGCGTACCAACGAGAAAAGGCAGCGCTCCGAACTTCAGGGTGACGGGGTCCCATGTGCGGCCCGTGAGAAAGCTGATGCCGAGGGCCTTTATCGAAGGCAGGGAGGCAATGAGCAAAGACAGGAAGATCGCAATCAGCAGCACAAGCACGCTTATACCGGCGAGGTAAAGTATCTTGCGGAAGGCGGCTTCCGAAAGAGTAAATCCCGGCCGGTAATGCGCCTGAGCGGTCTCCGCTTTTGTCTGGGTCATAGTCTTGTCTCTTGTCTTGGCCCGTGCCGGGGTTTGTCCGGCGCCACCCTCTATTGGTTGGATCATCCGTCCTGCTGATTCTATCACGAAGGTAATCCTCTATCCAGTGGAAGATCATGGGTGCATGTCTATTTACTTCATTATCTGTTTTCCGCCATAGGTAACCGACTTTATAAGTTTTTCAGCTTTCTCCACTGCTGCCTTTGACAGAGGAGCATACTCCATCGGCTCGGCATATTTCTGGCCTTGGTGGGCCATCCACCAGACAAGCTTTACGACTTCCTGGGCTTTTTCTTCCGTTCTGTCACCATAGCGCTGTTCCGTGTACATGAGGATCCATGTGAAACCGCTCACCGGGTAACCGTCCGCGGCATCTGTGTCGGTGAGGCTGACCATCATGTTGTCAGGCAGGGCAATATTGGCGGCTTTGCTTGTCGACGCGATGGAGGGTTTAATCCAATTACCTTTCTTGTTCTTGATGCCGGCATAAGGCATCTTGTTCTGAAGAGCGTAAATCAGCTCGACATAACCGATGCTCCCCGGTGTCTGCTGCACGAGCCCGGCAACGCCGGGGTTGCCTTTGCCGCCCAGTCCGGTTGGCCAGTTTAGCGAAGTTCCCAGGCCGACTTTGTCTTTCCATTCCTTGCTCACCTTGCACAGATAATCGGCAAATATATTGGTCGTGCCGCTGCCGTCGGAACGATGGATCACGGTGATGGCCATATCCGGAAGTTTGGTGCCTGTATTAGCGGATAGAATGCGAGGATCACTCCATTTCTTTATGGTTCCTAGGAATATGTCCGCAACCACGTCAGGGGTGAGCTTGATCTCCGGACTGCCGGCGATATTGTAAGTAACCACGACTGCACCGGCAACGGTAGGTACATGGAGCACCGGGGCCTGGGCTGTCTTCAGGTCCTCCGCGCTCATCACGGCATCACTTCCGCCAAAATCGACCGTCTTGTTGATGAGCTGGCGTATACCCCCGCCAGAGCCTATGGACTGATAGTTTACTTTTACCCCGTACTCTTTGCTGTAGACGTCGAACATCTTCGAATAGAGTGGGTAGGGAAATGTTGCACCGGCCCCTATCAGTTCCTGCTCCTTGGCGATACCGGTGCTTGCGATTGCTAACAGAACCACTGCTGCCATCAAACACACAACCAGATTCTTCATGCTGCCTCCTTTAGTGTCATCCGTTATGGACTGCCATGTCCTTAATATAATTCCTCCGGGCTTAAGGTACCGTGAAGAAACTGTTAATTTTTGGTTAATTTTTTGCTCGCCCGCGTCAGAACGAGGGTGAAACTGTTCGCTAACTACGTTTGCAAGCACACTGTCATCTCGACCGAAGGGAGAGATCTTGAATTTATTGTAGATAGCAAGATTTCTCGCTGCGCTCGAAATGACGTAATCGCATCCTGTAAAGACAGTACGGCACCGAACTTATAACGTGGAGCGCTAAGCCGCGGTCGCGGAAAGATCGGTCGGGAACGTTACGGTGACCGTTGTCCCGGAACCCTGACTGCTCTGAACGTCGATGGTGCCATTATGGAGCAGAACGATATGCTTCACGATGGAGAGGCCCAAACCTGTGCCGCCGATCCTTCTCGAACGAGACTTATCGACGACGTAGAATCGTTCGAATATGCGCGGAAGATCCTGTTTCGGGATGCCTATACCCGTGTCGCTTACTTTGACGGAGACCCTGCCGTTCATTGGCTGAATAGATAGGGTTATGCCCCCCTTCTCCGTATATTTGACGGCGTTATCCATAAGGTTGACAAACATCTGCTCAAGCTTAAACGGATCGCCATGTATGCCGGGCAGCCCTTCAGCCGCTTCGAAAGAAAGCGTCAGCCCTTTTTCCTTCAGGCGGTGGTCGAACATGCGTAGAACGTTCTGCGCCAGCGCCTTGAGATCGATAATCTCTATCTGAAGTTCTTCTTTCTCTTCCAATTCTGACAGGAGCAGCAGATCACTGACTATATTGATCAGCCTTTCGGTGTTTCTCTGAATGATGTCGAGGTAATGTTTCCCTTCATCGGTGACTTCCTCTTCGAGCGTCTCCACGAAGCCCTTGATTGCCGTGAGCGGTGTTCTGAGCTCGTGAGAGACATTGACGACAAAGTCTTTTTTGACGCGCTCCAGCTTCTTGATCTCGGTGATGTCATGGAAAACGGAAACCGTCTTTTCTCCGGCCCCGAGGAACGTGATACTACATGCGTATGTTTGGTCCGCAAACTCTACCTCACCGGTGTAAGCCTTCCTCTCTTTTCGTGATTTGTCGAGGAGCTGCGTGAAATCCGGATTTCTAAAGACCTCCCAGAAGAGCTGACCTTCCGCGGCGCTCGCGCCGGTGAGCGTCCTGAAGCTGTCGTTACAGTGAAGTATGGCCCCTCTCTTGTCGAGGACGACGAGTCCTTCCTTGAGAGAGGAAATGATGGCATTCAGCTCTTCCTTCTCACGGGATAATTCCGAGAAGGAGGTGCTGAGCCGTTCGGTCATGTAATTGAAGGTATCGGCAAGAGTCCCGATTTCATCCCGTTTTTTCAAAAAAACTCGCGCACTGAAGTCGCCGGAGCCTATTCTGCTCGCCGCGGCCATCAGCTCCTTTATCGGTCTGGAAAGGCTGTTGGAGAAAAGAAGGGCACCGATGAGCGAGAGGACGGCGATGATGAGGGCGATTTTGAGTATGTCCACTTTAAGGCTCGATAGAAGGCTTTCAATCTGCGTGAGGAATAGACTCGTCCTCAGTACTCCGACAACCCTGCCATTTTTCTCCAGCGGAACGGCTACGTAGAGCATTTCTTGATTTTTCGTGCTGCTGAAACGAAGAGCGCGCCCGGTTTTACCGGAATGGGCCTCTACGACCTCCGGACGGGCCCCGTGGTTCTCCATTTTGTTGGGGTTTTCCTGCGAATCGGCAAGCACAACGCCCCGGGCATCAATAACGGTGATCCTTGTACCTGTTTCTTGTCCGACTCTCTTCAGAAGCTCATTCAGCGCGTCCGCATGTTCTTTGTCAAGCAATGGCACCGCGGCAGGTCTGAGAGCGACGCCGATGTTCTGGAGCCGATCGGTCAGAGTATCAAGGTAGTGCTGACGTATGGTGTTGAACGAGAAAAGGAGCACGCACGTAGAAAGGGCGAGGATTATGAAAAGGTACCCGCCGAATACCTTGGTAAAGATCGATCGCTTCATGCTTCCAGTTTGTAACCCACGCCTCGGATGTTCTTGACCAGCTTGGCCGCTGTCCCCAGCTTCTCGCGCAGGTGTTTGATGTGGACATCCACCGTTCTGTCCACGACAGTCTTTTCATTCCCCCAGAGAAAGTCGAGGATCTTATCCCTCGAAAAGACCCAACCTTGTTTTGAGGCGAGCAGCTGCAGGATGCGAAACTCAGTCGACGTGAGTTCGACTTTCTTGCCTTTCACGGCCACCTCATGCCTCTGCAGATCGAGAGAGATTATGCCTTCTATGTCGATTCTCTCCACGGCTTCCTTTCGCGGCTCTCTCCTCCTGAGCACGGCCTTTACCCTTGCAACCAGCTCGCTCGGTGAAAAAGGCTTTGTCACATAATCGTCCGCTCCGAGTTCCAGGCCCAGGATCTTGTCAGTCTCTCCTACCCGCGCTGTGAGCATAATGATCGGGACCGCGGCAAGTTTATCCGTCTTCCTCAAGTACTTGCAGACTTCAAAGCCATCTGCATCCGGAAGCATCAGGTCTAGAATCACCAGGTCGGGAACTTCCGAGTGGAGAAAGCGGTAGAAACTTTCCGCGTCCGGAAATTCGCGCACCCTGAAACGGTTCTTCTTGAGATGAACCGACACGAGCTCCAGAATATCGGGCTCGTCATCGACAACCGCAATCAGCTCATTCATCGTCCGATCCTGCCGAGAATTTTCAACTCCTGTATTGTACCCCCTGAAGTTCAACATTACAACAGCCGGATTAAGGTTACCTTGCGCATGTTAACGCAGTGTTTATGTGCAGTTAATTTTCGGTTAACGTGAAATGGATTGCGTTGTAGGCTGCGACGGATGTGTGCGATGCGTGGTAAGCGGATCGTTCATTGCCCTCCTGGGTCTCTCTTCCATTTAACGAGGAATTAACCCATTCTATCAATTCCTTTAACAATCGGCAGATAAACTTGCTACCATGGAATGGATAGACTCGTGCAGACGTGCACAGCAATTTGTTTCACACCCCATCACTGAAACCGTCAAGGGAAGGATACAGA
>JADGQN010000471.1 GCA_017881765.1 Syntrophobacterales bacterium
GGTCTCCCCATGGGCGATCTGAGACTTGCCCTCATCCAGGTCCTGTACCTCCAAACCCAGTAAGTTGCAGGCGCTGGCAAAACTGAACCGGGTGCGGGTCGACTGGTCACGAAACAGCGATACGGCCAGCCCGCTGTCAAAGATGCGGCTGGAGATGTTATTCCGCCTGAGGCCACGTAGGATTTCGGCCACCAGAAAGGTAGCGCGGAGTTCGTCATCGCCCCTATCCCACGTCAGCAGAAAATCATTCAGATACATGCCCCGGAAATCGAGGGGCGCCAGCTGTGTAATAAGTTCCTTGATATGTCCAACATCCATCAGTGCTCTCCTTGTTTGCTTACCAGCCCGCAGGGCGAACGTCCCACGTCCTACGGTCTACGGTCCTTATCTTCCCTCTTCCCAGTCGCACACTGTGCGACGGTCGTCCTAGCGATAGCGCCAGCATCCTGTAAGGAAGCGGACGTCCTACGTCCTAGCGAAGCGGTCTGACTTCTACGTGCTCACTCACGGCACGATGTGCGTGCCTCTCCCATTGAGAACCGCATCTTCCAGGAATTCGGGCGCGGTGATAACGACGCGGCGACCTCCCCCTTTCAGGAATCGCAGAGCGGCTTCGATCTTGGGCAGCATGCTTCCCGGGGCAAAGTGGCCTTCCCTGATGTACTGCTCTGCCTCCCGGACCGTCATCGAATCAATGCCCTGTTGATTCGGTTTGCCGAAGTTAAGCGCCACCTGCTCAACCTCCGTGGAGATGATAAAAAGGCCTATACCCAATTGATTGGCCAGCAGACTCGAGGCCAGATCCTTGTCGATGACGGCGTCCACACCTTCCAGGCCGTGGTTGGTTCTGATCACGGGAATGCCGCCGCCGCCAACCGTTACCACGTGGTAGCCGCTCCGCAGGAGCGTTTCAACCACCGGCTTTTCCACCACCTCCCGCGGCTCGGGCGATGGGACCACACGGCGAAACCCGCGTCCGGGCTCGTTGACCAATGTCCAGTCCGGGTAGTCGCGCCGGATGCTTTCCAGGTGCTCGTCGTCGTAAAACCCACCCACCGGCTTTGACGGCCTTTCGAAGCCTGGATCGTCCCTGTCGACCACCACCTGGGTGACGACGGTGACGCAATGCCCTTCCACGCCTCGCATGGCCAATTCATTGTTCAAGGACTGCTGGATCTGGTAGCCGATCGATCCCTGGGTATCGGCCACCACGTTGGGCAGAGGAACCAGGTGGAGCCCGGTCACCCTGTGTGCAACCTCTGAACGGAGCATGATGTAACCCACCTGAGGCCCGTTCCCGTGCGAAATGACAAGCTGATAGCCCCGGGCGACCAAGTCCGCAAAATGGCGGACCGTCTGCCGAACTGCCCGGTGCTGGTCTTCGACCGTTGTCAATCTTTTGCCCTTTATCAGGGAGTTGCCGCCTATGGCAACAAGTATCAGCTTATCGTTCATGGCCTGCGTTGGCCCCCATGGCCTTCACAATCTATTCCTCGCTTTTGCTTTTCTCCAGATACGTGAGAGGCAGCGCAGCGTAAAAGGCGGCGCAGCGCACAAGATCGGCCTTCCAGGTCTTTTCGTCGGCGGCATGGGCTTCCGACTCCTTGCCGGGACCAAAACCGATACATGGTATATGGAACATGCCCATGATGGAGACGCCATTGGTGGAGAAGGTCCACTTGTCGACTCTGGGCTGCTCTTTAAAAAGAGATTTGTACGTCTCCACCGCTGACCGGGTCACCACGTGTTCTTCGGGAAGCACCCAGGAGGGGAAGTAAGAGTCGGTGGGGTATACCAGCCCGGTGTACGAGGGTCTGTCGTAGCTGTAAAGCGTGACTTCTGCATTGGCGGCCTTAACAGCGGGCAGGTTTTTGATCTGCCGCAGGGCCAGTTCGCAGTCCTCGCCCGCGGTCAGACGACGGTCGACGGAGACGGTGCAGCTGTCAGCTACCGCGCATCGCGACGGTGAAGTGAAGAAGATTTCGGAGACGGTTAGAGAGCCCTTGCCCAGGAAAGCATCACTCTTCAGGCGATCGTTCAGTCTCTCGAGCGCGCCAAGGATGCGACCCATCTTGAAGATTGCATTATCGCCCCGCTCGGGAGCCGAGCCGTGAGCGCTGATGCCGCTCACCTTCACTTTGATTTCCATGCGGCCTCGCTGACCGCGGTAAATGCCCCCATCCGTCGGCTCCGTGGATACGACAAACTCCGGCCTCAAGCCCAATTCTCTAATGATGTACTGCCAGCACAAGCCGTCGCAGTCTTCCTCCTGGACGGTCCCGACCACCACCAGGGTGTAGTCGCCTTCCAGCCCCATCTCCTTGATGATCTTACCCGCGTAGACCATAGAGGCCATACCGCCCTCCTGATCACTGGCCCCTCGCCCGATGACGATCTCATCATCTTCAAAACCTTCATACGGGTCGAATCGCCAGTTGTCCCTGTTGCCCACGCCAACGGTGTCAATGTGGGCATCCATGGCGATCAGTCGCTTGCCGGTCCCGATGTAGCCAGCAACGTTGCCCATGGGATCGATGGTGACCATATCGAATCCAACCTTCTCCATCTCTTCCACGATTCGCTCGACAACCGCTCCTTCGTGACAACTCTCGCTGGGCAACCGGATCATGTCGCGCAAGAACCGGGTCATGGCAGGCTTGTAGTCCTCGGCCAGTTTCTTAACCTTTGCAAAATCTATCGGCGGCATAAATAGAAAACCTCCCAAGCTTCGTCGATCTCCATCCCCGGCTTCTTGCCAAATAGTATAGCTGAAATCAGGGTTTGAGTGGGACGGATTTCAAGGCACCCTGCTGAAAAGCCTTATACCGATTTGCATTCAAGATGGACGACCCAGCCTTCGGCCGGCTACCCCGGCCGGCAGCGAGGATTACTTCAGTCGGGTACCCGCGAGCACTGATCTTCAAAACGGGCGCAAACAAGTCTACGCGGGTGGCGGGAGGAGAGCGATAGCGGTAGCGAAGCATCCTGGAAGGAAGCATCCTGTAAGGACGCAGCACACCCACTGACGTGGGCACCCGGAAGGTATCCACGTGAAGGCGAATTGGTATTAGACCAGCGTGCGGATCGACCAAGGCTAAAGATTTGAGTGGCTCTCTTCACACCTTCTTTTCAGCAATCACCATGAAAAGATTCCTTCCGAGGAGCGGCCAATGAACCAACGACACAGCAAGCGCGCCAGCGCGCTTTCACCTACAAGCCTTGCAGTCAGCGGACGACCTGCATTTCAAAGATTGCCACCTGTAACCTGCAAAACTGCCTCACGCGAGCAGTCAAGAATGAAGAAGGGCCTGATGCCCAGAAGGCTTATTTGAACCAACGAAAGATGACCATGTCGCGTTAGCGGAAGAGTTTAGGCTCCGGGCGACAGAACCAGCCATCATATCCTGTGACATTTCAGTTTTCCAAGTACGGCATCACGTATGCCTTCTCATCCAGCTTCTTTATGAACGATCGCCCGGTCGAGTAACAGATCGGAAAGAGCGGATGATCTCCTGTCAGTCCCTGATTGATGAGTAGCTCTTCAAGCGTGTGGCGATTACCTCCGGTATGAAAGCCACTTCCTGTCCACCTCCTGACTTGGGCTTCTGATGATCAGTTTTCTTTCGTTCACATCGGACGCGCGCAA